>JAGRHX010000602.1 GCA_020444775.1 Gammaproteobacteria bacterium | reverse complement strand
CCCGCGGCCATCGAGCGGGCCGGTGGCGAGGTCGTGCATTTCGGCATGCCGGTGGATCCGGGCAACCTGTTGCTGCTGGGCCGACATGCCGATGTGCCGGTGCTCGGGCTCCCCGGCTGTGCGCGGTCACCAAAGTACAACGGTCTGGACCAGGTCCTGGAGCGGCTTGCCGCGGGGATCGAGGTCGAGCCGCGGACCATCACCGGCCTCGGTGTAGGTGGACTACTGAAGGAGACACCCGACCGTCCGCAGTCACGTTTGCGTGCCCGCCCGCAGAACTCGTCCGACCCGGCGGACAGCGCCGATGACCGGAACGAAGAGGACGCGGCGCCAGGAGCGGTGAGTGCCGCACGGGTCGCCGCGGTGGTGCTCGCCGCTGGCCAGTCCCGACGCATGGGGATCCGCAACAAGCTGCTCGAGCCGGTCGACGGCAAGCCCATGCTGCTGCACGTCCTCGACACGCTGGCCGCGAGCGCGGTCGACGAGGTGGTGGTCGTCACCGGGCACGAGGCGGAGCGGGTGACCGAGCTGCTCGGCGATCGCAAGCTGCGCGTCGTGCACAACCCCGCCTATGCCGAGGGCCTGAGCACCTCCTTGTGCGCCGGGCTGGCGAGCCTGTCCGATGACGTGGACGCCGCGCTGGTGGTCCTCGGCGACATGCCGCGGCTGGGCGCGGGCGAGGTCGACAAGCTGATCGCGGCCTTCGACCCGGACGAAGGGCGGCGCATCTGCGTGCCCACGGTCGATGGCAAGCGTGGCAATCCGGTGCTCTGGGGAAGGGAGTTCTTTGCCCAGATCCTGCAGGTTCGAGGCGATACCGGCGCGCGTCATCTCATCGGCGAGCACGACGAGGTGGTCTGTGAGGTCGAGATGAGCGGCGTCGGAACGCTGCTGGACGTGGATACACCGGAGGCGCTGTCAGCCTTGCGCCAGGCATGATGCCGGTTGTGAGCTGACCGCCGTTCTCAGCGAGCCGATTCGAATCGAGCATGAGCATCTCCGTACCGGTCTTCTCGGGCAGCAGCGTGCTGGTCGTCGGAGACGTGATGTTGGATCACTACTGGCATGGGAACGCGTCCCGTATCTCACCCGAGGCACCGGTTCCGGTGGTGCACGTGCAGGGGGTGGAAAAGCGGCCGGGCGGTGCCGCCAACGTTGCCGTGAACGTCTCGGCGCTGGGCGCTCGACCGACCCTGATCGGCGTGTGTGGCGAGGACGATGCAGGCGCGCAGCTCACACGCCTGCTCGAGGCGGCCGCAGTTGAGCCGCAGCTGATCGTCGAGTCCGGTCTGGAGACGATCACCAAGATGCGGGTGTTGAGTCGTCACCAACAGCTCATCAGACTGGATATCGAAGGGCCGCTGACCCTCGGGGCGGAACGCGTGGCTAGGCGCTTCGAGCGCTGTCTGCCGACCACGGAGGTGGTGATCCTGTCGGACTATGCCAAGGGGACCCTGGCCGATCCGGCGGCGCTGATCGCCCGTGCTCGTGCGGCCGGAGTGCCGGTGCTGGTCGATCCCAAGGGACGGGATTTCTCGCGCTACCGGGGCGCCACCCTGATCACTCCCAATCTGGCCGAGTTCGAGGCGGTGGCCGGCCCCTGCGCCGATGTCGCCGAACTGGAGAGCAAGGCCCGGGGGCTGCTGACGGAGTTGGCCCTGGAGGCCCTGCTGGTGACCCGCAGCGAGCATGGCATGAGCCTGCTGCGCCGGGATCAGCCCCCCTTGCACCTGCCGGCCCGGGCCCGGGAGGTATTCGACGTGACCGGCGCCGGCGACACGGTGATCGCCACCCTGGCCACGGCCCTGGCGGCGGGGGCCACCCTGACCGACGCCACCACCCTGGCCAATTTGGCCGCCGGCATCGTGGTGGGCAAGCTGGGCA
>JAGRHX010000601.1 GCA_020444775.1 Gammaproteobacteria bacterium | reverse complement strand
GTCTGCACGCTGAGTCGCCAGCGCGGATGGTCCAGACAGTAGCGTACCGCCGCTTCGGTGTTGCGCTGCTTGTCGGGACCGTCCATGGGCTGTAACAGCAGGTGCTCGAAGTCCAGGGTCTCGAAGCGCTCGGGCTCCGCGCCGGGCTGTGGATAGACGAGCTTCAGCTCGTGGCCACGACGCTGCACCAAGGTCGCGCCTGCTTTCGGGCTGATGCAGATCCAGTCGATGCCGGCGGGCACCGGTCGGGTGCCGTTGGATTCGATGGCGATCTCGAAATCCAGCGCGTGCAGGGCTTCGATCAGTGGCGCGTCGAGCTGTAGCAGGGGCTCGCCCCCGGTGCAAACCACCAGCGGTCGGCGGCCCTGCCCGCGCCTGCGAGGCACATGCAAGGGCGATCCGGGCCAGCGAGCGAGCACGTGTCGCGCCAGCTGCTCGGCGTCGCTGAACTTGCCACCGCCGTCGCCGTCGACGCCGACGAAGTCGGTGTCACAGAACTGGCAGACCGCTCGTGAGCGATGTGATTCCCTTCCGCTCCACAGGTTGCAGCCGGAGAAGCGCAGGAACACCGCTGCGCGGCCGGCGTTGATGCCTTCGCCTTGCAGGGTCGGGAAACACTCCTTCACCGAATAGGTCATGGGTGCCGCCGTGCCGTGCTCAGCGTTCTACATAGCGGGTGGGATCGGCAACGCCGGCATCGGCGAAGCCCTTGCGGCGTAGCGCGCAGGCATCGCAGTGACCGCAGGCCAGCCCATCGGGATCGGGGTCGTAGCAGCTCACGGTGAGCGCATAATCGACGCCGAGAGCGAGACCGCGTTCGATGATCTGCGCCTTGGTCAGATCGATGAGTGGCGTGTGGATGTTGATCTGCTGGCCCTCCACCCCGGCCTTGGTGGCGAGCCGTGCCATCTGCTGGAAGGCCGCGATGAACTCCGGTCTGCAGTCGGGATAGCCGCTGTAGTCCAGCGCGTTGACCCCGATGAAGATATCGTGTGCGCCGCGACTCTCGGCATAGGCCAGGGCGAGCGCCAGGAACACCGTGTTGCGTGCCGGCACGTAGGTGACCGGGATCGACCCGTCCATCTGCTCCGGGCTGCGCCCCTTTGGCACCTCGATGTCATCGGTCAATGCCGAACCGCCGAACTGCCGCAGGTTCAGATCGAAGACCACATGAGGCAGGCCGAGCGACTGCATGATGTCGCGTGCCCGATCCAGCTCCACCGCGTGTCGTTGGCCGTAACGGAAAGACATGGCGTGCACGGCAAAGCCCTGCTCGCGGGCGATGTGTAGCAAGGTGGTCGAGTCCAGGCCGCCACTGAACAGGACGACCGCGATGGGATGCTCGGTCATGAGGTCGGATTACCGTCGGTACTGGCATGAGATGCGCGGCCTGGATCCTATCATCCGATCGCCGCGGCGGCTGTGGGCGCGGACGAGCAGGCCCCGGCCGAGCCGGTGATCGTCGAACCCAGAGAGTGAAACAACAGGTATGAGTGCCATTCCGGCAGACGATACCGGTCGCGCGCGTCCCGGACCCGAGCCAATGGGGCCGTGGCTGACCCTGGCCAGATTGCTGCGCTATCTGTGGCCCCCGGGCGCCTGGGGCATGCGAGCCCGCGTGCTACTGGCGATGGCCTGCCTGGCGCTGGCCAAGATCGCGGTGGTGTACGTGCCCATCGTCTACAAGCAGGCGGTGGATGCACTGCAGGTGACCGCGGACAATCCGGTGCTGACCCTGCCGGTCGGTCTGGTGCTGGCCTACGGCGCGGCCCGGGTGCTGTCGCTGGTGTTCGGCGAGCTGCGTGATGCGATCTTCGCCAAGGTCGGCCAGCGCGCCATCCGCACGCTGGCATTACAGGTCTTCGAGCATCTGCACGGGCTGTCGTTGAAGTTCCATCTGGAACGCCAGACCGGTGGCCTGTCGCGAGTCATCGAGCGCGGCAATAGGGCCGTGGACAGTCTGCTGCGTTTCTCGCTGTTCAACATCATTCCCACCGCGCTCGAGATCCTCATGGTGTTCGTGATCCTCTGGCGTGAGCTGTCCCTGCAGGTCGCGGCAGTGACGATGACCACCGTGGTCGTCTATATCCTGTACACCATGAAGGTCACCGAATGGCGTCTGCAGTTCCGGCGGCAGATGAACGACCAGGATTCGAAAGCCAACACCAAGGCCATCGACAGCCTGCTCAACTTCGAGACGGTCAAGTACTTCGGCAACGAGCAGCACGAGGCGCATCGTTACGACGAGGCATTGCGTGCCTATGAAGTGGCGTCGGTCAAGAGTCACACCTCTCTGGCGCTGCTCAACATCGGCCAGGCGCTGATCATCTCCGGCGGTCTGACCCTGGTGATGCTGATGACCGCGCAGGGCATCATCAGCGGTGAGCTGACCCTTGGCGCCTTCGTGATGGCCAACACCTATCTCATCCAGCTCTACCAGCCGCTGAATTTCTTCGGCTTCGTCTATCGCGAGATCAAGCAGTCACTGATCGACATCGAGAAGATGATGCTGCTGCTCAACGAGCGGGCCGACGTCGCCGATCCACCCGACGCGCCTGCTCTTGAGGTGCGTGAAGGCCGGGTACGCTTCGAGGACGTCTGGTTTCGCTACGATCAGCGCCGCTCGATCATCGAAGGGGTGAGCTTCGATGTGCCGGCCGGCAAGACTGTCGCCTTCGTCGGTCCATCCGGTGCAGGCAAGTCGACCATCAGCCGGCTGTTGTACCGCTTCTACGATGTCGACCAGGGGCGGGTGTTGATCGATGGCCAGGACGTGCGCGAGGTATCGCAACGCTCGCTACGCGCGGCCATCGGCATCGTCCCGCAGGACA
>JAGRHX010000600.1 GCA_020444775.1 Gammaproteobacteria bacterium | reverse complement strand
GCTGGGTCGCCGGCAAGCGCTACTGTCTACGGGCAATACGGACCGTCGTGTCCAGGTCGACATGATCAATCGCGTCATCGCCAAGATCCACCCCCGCTTAGCGGTCGTCGTCCACGACCTGACGATGGTCTGGCTTGCCTGGACCGCGATCACCTCGATCCGGTGGTCATTCGAAAGCGTTCGGCCCGAGCTTGGACTGTTCGGGCCGGAGGTTTGCCTCGTGCTCGCATCGCAGGGCCTGATCTTCTGGATCACCGGCCTGTACAAGGGGCTATGGCGCTTCGCCAGTCTGCCCGATCTGTGGAACATCCTGCGCGCGGCCACGCTCGGTGCGCTGGCCATCACCGTGACCTTGTTCCTGTACAACCGGTTGGCGACCGTGCCGCGAACGGTGCTGCTGCTCTACACACCGACGTTGGCCGTGCTGCTCGGCATTCCGCGCCTGGCCTACCGCTACTGGAAGGACAATCGCCTCGATTTCCTGTCGCGCTCGCCGGCCATGCGCGTGCTCGTGCTCGGTGCCGGCCGTGCCGGCGACACCCTGGTCCGTGGCCTGGTCCGCGAAAGCCGCTACCGGCTGGTCGGCATGCTCGACGACAATCCGCAGATCCGCGGCGCCCGCATCCATGGCGTACCAGTCCTCGGCACGCTCGAGCAGTTGCCGGACCTGGCCCGCGAAACCGCCGCGCAGATGTTGCTGATCGCGATGCCGTCGGCGACCAGCGTGCAGATGCAGCGCGTGGTCGCTTTTTGCGAACAGACCGGCCTGCCATTCCGGACCATGCCGCGACTCGCCGACGTGGTCGCCGGGCGTTCCAGCTTCGGCGAGCTCAAGGAGGTCGCCATCGAAGATTTGCTCGGGCGCGAGCAGGTCCAGCTCGACTGGACCTCGATCCGCACCGGTATTTCCGGAAAGCGGGTGCTCGTCACCGGCGGCGGCGGCTCGATCGGATCGGAGCTTTGCCGGCAGGTCGCCCGCCTCGGCGCCGCCTCGCTGACGATCCTCGAACTTTCCGAATACAACCTCTATCGCATCGAGCAGGAATTGCGCCGCGAGTTTCCCGAGTTGCTGCTCGATGCGCGCATCGGCGATTGCGGCGACGCGGTCGGCTGCGAGCGCGTGTTTTCGCTGGCCAGGCCGCAGGTCGTCTTCCACGCCGCGGCCTACAAGCACGTGCCGCTGCTGCAGGAACAACTGCGCGAGGCGTTCCGCAACAACGTGCTGGGCACCCATGTCGTGGCCGAGGCCGCGGACCGGCATGCGGTCGAGTGCTTCGTGCTGATCTCGACCGACAAGGCGGTCAATCCGAGCAGCATCATGGGCGCCTGCAAGCGCGCGGCCGAAATCTATTGCCAGAACTTCGCCTCCCAGTCGGGTACCCGTTTCATCACGGTACGCTTCGGAAACGTGCTCGATTCCGCCGGCTCGGTGGTTCCGCTGTTTCGCAAACAGATCCGAGCCGGTGGCCCGGTCACGGTCACGCACCCGGAAATCACCCGCTATTTCATGACCATCCCCGAGGCCGCGC
>JAGRHX010000599.1 GCA_020444775.1 Gammaproteobacteria bacterium | reverse complement strand
TTCAAGCGCTTCAAGATCACCGAGGAGGACTGGCGCAATCGCAAGCGCTGGAACGAGTACGAGCTGGCGGTCAGCGACATGGTGCTGCGGACCAGCACCGAGATCGCGCCGTGGACGCTGATCGCGGGCAATGACAAACGCTACGCGCGGCTGCAGGTATTGAAGAGCTTCTGTGAACGTATCGAGCAGGCCCTGGACCGCAAGCGCGGCAAGTCCTGAACCGAACCCAACCCCGGGCGTCGATAGTCTGGCGATCCAGCATCTACGCGGCCGGTGGCATCCGACAAGGCTTTGACGAGGCTGACATGGCACTACGATGCGGCGCTGCGTACCTGGATGCGCTACGTGACGAGCGCGAGGTCTGGTACCGGGGACATCGGGTCGCCGATGTCACCGCCGAGCCCGGCCTGGCGCGGGGCGCGCACACGCTCGCGGACTTCCTCGACCGGCAAGGCTCGGCGGAGCACCTGCAGACCTTGAGCTTCAGCGAAGCGCCCGACGGCGAGCGTTTCGCGATGTCCTTCCTGATGCCGCGGGAGTCCGGCGACGTGCGCCGCCGTGGGCGGGCCTTCTACGAGTGGGCGCGTTGGTCCAACGGTATGTTCGGCCGTACCCCGGACTACAAGAACGCCTCCATGACGGCCTTTGCCGGCGCCGCGGACTATCTGGCCGACGACGGTCACAGTGCGCAGTTCGCCGACAACATGCGCGAGTACTACCAGACCATACGCCACCGCGACCTGGTGCTCACCCACACGCTGGTCAACCCGCAGTTCAACCACGCGCTGGCGCGCGAGGGCCGCTCCAGCCCGGAGGTGGCGCTGCGTATAGAGAAGGAGACCGATGCCGGCGTCGTGGTCAGCGGCGCGCGGCTGCTCGCCACCCTCGGACCGCACGCCGACGAGATCGAGGTGTTCCCCTCCACGGTGCTCAAGTCCGCCCCGGAGAACATCCCCTATGCGATCGCCTTCGCGATCCCGGTGGCGACACCGGGTCTGAAGCTGCTGTGTCGCGACAGCTACGATCATGGCAAGAGTGGTTTCGACGCACCACTGGCCTCGCGCTTCGAGGAAATGGACTCGGTGGTGCTGTTCGACCGGGTGCTGGTGCCCTGGGAGCGGGTCTTCATGCTGAAGAATCCCGCGCTGTGCAACCGCGCCTTCGCCGAGACCAACGCGGTCGTGCACATGATGCATCAGGTCGCCTGCGGCAAGCTGGCCAAGGCCGAGTTCATCGTCGGTCTGCTGTGCGCGATGGCGCATGCCTCGGGCAAGGACTCGGACATGAACGTGAAGGTCCAGATCGCCGAGGCCATGACCACAGCCGAGACCATCCGCGCGCTGTTGTTCGCCGCCGAGGCGCAGCCCGAGCAGGACCGCTGGGGAATGTGGCACCCGCAGCGCCGGCCGCTGGACACCTCGCGCAATCTGTTTCCAAAGCTCTACCCCAGACTCATCGAGCTGGTGCAGCTGCTCGGCTCCAGCTCGTTGATGGCGACCCCGTGCGAGGCCGATTTCGACAATGACATAGGGTCCGAGGTCGAGCGATACTTTCAGCTCACCAACCTGGGCAGCCGCGATCGCGTGGCCCTGTTCAGGCTCGCGCACGACGTCGCGATCTCGGGCTTCGGCGGTCGACAGGTGCTCTACGAGCGGTTCTTCTTCGGTCCGCAGAACCTGCTCGCGTCGGTCTACTACGATCTCTATCCGCGCGACGAGATGATGGAGCGCGTGCACGAGATGCTCGGCACACTCTGAGCACCGACGGCGATCCCCACCCCGCGCACACGGTGCCGGGCGGCACCCGGTCATCCTGGCACATCCTAAAGGCGCGGTTGCGCGGTATGCATACGACACCGATCACACCCATGACCGGGCGCGTCCTGGTGCTACTGGCCGGCGTTTTCCTGAGCTTTGGCGGCCTGCTGGTACGCCTGGTCGAGCAGGCCGATGCCTGGCAGTTCCTGTTCTATCGCTCGATCAGCGTGGCGGTGCTGGTGGTGATCGCCATGCAGCTGCTCGGGCAACGCTTCGATCACGCCTTGCGCAGCGCCGGTCGGGACGCGGTGATCGCTGGGGCCTGCCTGAGCGTGGCCTTTGCCGGTTTCATCCTGGCGGTGAACCTGACAACGGTCGCCAATACCCTGTTCATGCTCAGCACCGCACCGTTCTGGGCCGCGATCCTCGCCCGGCTGTTGCTCGGCGAACGGGTGCGAGCCGCAGCCTGGTTGTGCATGTCGGTCGCCATGCTCGGTGTGATCGTGATGGTCGAGGACGGGCTGGGCAGTGATGACCTGCGCGGCCAGCTCATCGCCCTGCTCGCGGCCATGGGCTTCGCCGGCTTCTCGGTCGCCTTGCGTCGGGGCCGACACGTGGACATGCGACCCGGGGTCTGTCTGGCTGGGCTGTTCGCGGCCCTGGTCGCGGCCGCGGTCTGCCTGGTCGGCGGCGCCGGGCTGGCGGTCAGCTGGCTGGACTTCGGTATCGCCGTCGGCTATGGCGTGGTCAGCCTCGGCGCCGGACTCGGTCTTTACACGATCGGATCACGGGTCGTACCGGCGGCCGAGCTCACCCTGCTGTCGCTGTCCGAGGTGGTGCTGGGTCCGGTCTGGGTGTGGCTGCTGCTGGGCGAGACGCCGAGCGGCGCGACCCTGGTGGGCGGCGCCCTGGTGCTGCTGGCAGTGGTTGCGCTGGTGCTGGTCCGTTCGCCACGAAGCGCACTGCAGACCGACCAGACCGGATGAGCCCGAGCCGGGTGTGCCCGGTCCGTCTGTTCCCGGTCTGTCTGTTCCCGATTCGCCGGACCGGCCGGCACGATGACCGTGCCGGCCGGTCTTGCTTTGAACCGTCGCCTCAGGCCACCTTCACCTCGCTGGACATCCGCTTGCCTTCCTCGGACGGCGCGGTGAAGTCCGGCATG
>JAGRHX010000598.1 GCA_020444775.1 Gammaproteobacteria bacterium | reverse complement strand
CGCCCGCGATCAGGCCGCCGCCGCCGACCGCGACCAGCACGGTGTCGACGCCGCCCGTCTGCCGCTCGATCTCGCGCGCCACGGTGCCCTGGCCGGCCACCGTCGCGGGCTGGTCGTAGGCGTGGATTTCGACCGCGCCCGTCTCGGCCTTGACCGCCTGGCTCGCCTCGTAGGCGTCGGCATAGGCCGCGGCATCGAAGGCCTCGCCCCGCCGCGCCGCCCACTGCGGCGAGACATAGAGCAGGTGCACCTTCCTGAAGCTCTGCCGGTACCATTGTGCGTGTTCACTGTTCACTTGATCGCTCCCGCGGTCATGCCCTTGCGGATCTGTTTCTGGAAAATGAAGTAGAAGAGCAGCATCGGCAGCACCGTCAGGCTCATGATCGCGAAGAGTTGGCCGACGGCGGTCTGCGTTGCCATGGAGGACGGCTTGTAGGCGGCGATCGCCAGCGGCAGCGTGCGCACCGATGTCTTGTCGAGCAGCGTCAGCCCGAAGAAGAGTTCGCTCCACACCCAGCCGATATTGATGATCGCCATCGAGGCGAGCGCCCCGCGCGAGATCGGCAGCACGACCCGCCAGAACACCCCGAAGCGCGAGCACCCGTCGATCCGCGCCGCCTCTTCGAGCTCCTTTGGAAAGGAGAGGAAGTAGGCGCGCATCAGGATCGTCGTGAACGGCAGTCCGAGCGTGGTGTAGAGCAGGATCATGCCGAAGAGGCTGTTGCGCAGCCCCAGCTGTCCGAAGAAGAAGTAGATCGGGATCAGCAGCACATGCACCGGCACCGCCAGCGCCAGCAGGAACAGCTGCTGCGTCGCGGCGCTGCCCGGGAACTTCCCGCGCGCCAGCGCGTAGCCCGCGAGCGAGGACACCGAGATCAGCAGGAGCAGTGTGCCCGCCGTCACGATCACCGAGTTGGTGAAGTAGACAACGATCGACTGGTTGGTGCGCCCGCCTTCGATCACCGACCCGTAGTTGGAGAACTGCGGCGGGAACGGCAACGAGAACGGGTTGGAGAGGATCTCCGGATCCAGCTTCAGCGACGTCGTGAACAGGAAGATGATCGGATAGACCTGCACCACGAGCCACAGCAGCAGCAGCGCGCTGACGATGATCTTCAGCGCCAGCGATACCCAGCTGCCGCGCGGCCGCTTGTTGATCTCAGAATTCGACGGCATCGACCTTGCTCAGTCGGTAATAGATGTACGTGACGGCGAAGATGACAGCGAACATCGCGACCGCGACGGCGGAGGCGTAGCCGTATTCCTGCTGCTCGAAGGCCCGGCGGTAGAGGTAGGTCCCGAGCACCGATGAGCGCTCGGCCGGACCGCCCTTGGTCATCACCCAGACGATGTCGAAGACCTTCAGCGAAAAGATGATCTGGATGACGCTGATCGAGACCAGCACCGGCCGGATCATCGGGATGATCAGGTAGCGCATGCGGTCGTATTCGTTCGCGCCGTCGAGCGTCGCGGCCTGATGCAGTTCTTCGGGTATCCCCTCGATGGCCGCGAGCAGCACGATCATCGGAAAGCCGGCGTACTGCCAGATGCAGACCGCGATGATCGAAGGCAGCGCGAGGTCGAGACTGCCAAGCCAGGGCTGAGCCAGGAAGCCGAGCCCA
>JAGRHX010000597.1 GCA_020444775.1 Gammaproteobacteria bacterium | reverse complement strand
GTCGATTCCGAACGCATCCTCACCCAGCTGCGGCTCGAGGGCTATGAGCTGGTCGGCGACTACGACGGCGCCGAGCTCGTGATCATCAATACCTGTGGCTTCATCGACGCGGCGGTCGAAGAATCCATGGACGCGATAGACGAGGCGTTGGAGCGCAACGGCCGGGTGATCGTCACCGGCTGTCTGGGTGCCCGCGCCGACATGCTGCGCGACACCTTTCCGCAGATACTCGCCATCACCGGCCCGCATGACTATCGCGCAGTGATGGATTCGGTGCACGCTCAGCTGCCACCGCGTCACGACCCCTTCACCGATCTGGTGCCACCGCAGGGCCTGCGGCTCACCCCGCCGCACTACGCCTGGCTGAAGATCTCCGAGGGCTGCAACCATCGCTGCAGCTTCTGCATCATCCCCTCGATGCGCGGTCGGCTGCGCAGTCGACCGATCAAGTCGGTGCTGGACGAAGCCCGCGTGCTGGTCGACGCCGGGGTCAAGGAGCTGCTGGTGATCTCGCAGGACACCAGCGCCTATGGCAGCGATCTGCGCTACCGCCCGGATATCGTCGGCACCCGGATGCTGCGCACGCATATACAGGATCTGGCCGCCGCGCTGGGCGAGCTGGGCGTGTGGGTACGGCTGCACTACGTCTATCCCTACCCGCACGTCGACCAGCTCGTGCCGTTGATGCGCGACGGCTTGCTGCTGCCCTATCTGGACGTGCCCTTCCAGCACGCCAGCCCGGCAGTGCTCAAACGCATGCGGCGACCCGCGAACAGCGAGAACGTGCTCGAACGTGTGCAGGCCTGGCGGGCGATATGCCCGGATCTGACGGTCCGCTCGACCTTCATCGTCGGCTTTCCCGGCGAGACCGAGGCCGACTTCGACCAGCTGCTCGAATTCCTGCGCGAGGCCCGCATCAATCGCGCCGGCTGCTTCATGTACTCGGCGGTCGAGGGCGCCAGGGCCAACGAGCTGGATGGCGCGCTTCCCGAGCACGTCAAGCGCGAGCGCTATCACGAGTTCATGCGTGTGCAAGCCGAGCTCAGCGCCGACCTGCTGGACGAGCAGATCGGACGACGCATCACCGTGCTGATCGACGAGATCGGCGCCAACGGCCCGATCGCCCGCAGCAGCGCCGACGCCCCGGATATAGACGGTCAGGTCCACATCGAGATCCCGGCGGGATCGGCGGAAGGCGTGCCGGCGGTGGGTGAGTTCGTGACGGTCGAGGTCACCGACGCCGACGAGCACGACCTGTTCGCGCGCCTGGTGTAGCCGCGAGTCCTCGGGAAGATCCAGCCATGAGCAGCGCCATAGATCGCAACGCACCACTGCGCCAGCACGGCCGCTACCCGTATTCGGCGATCGTCGATCGACCCGATTACGACTGGCCCGGTGGCCGGCGTCTCGCGGTCTACATCGGTCTCAATCTCGAGCACTTCGCCTTTGGCGAGGGTCTGGGTGGTGAGCTCGCGCCGGGCGGGCCGCAACCGGACGTGCTCAACTACGCCTGGCGCGACTACGGCAATCGGGTCGGTGTGTGGCGGATGCTGGACCTGTTCGATGCGCTGGAGTTGCCGGTGTCGCTGCTGGTCAACTCATCCATCTATGACCATTGCCCCAAGGTCGTGAGCGCGTTTCGTGCGCGCGGCGACGAGATCGTCGCGCACGGTCACAGCAACAGCGAACGCCAGGGCGTGTTGGACGAGCAAGCGGAAGCCGAGCTGATAGCCCACACCACGCGGGTCATCAGCGCGCACGAGCCGACCCCGCCACGCGGCTGGCTCGGCCCGTGGATCTCACAAAGCCACTGCACGCCCGACCTGTTGCAGGAGGCTGGCTACACCTATCTGCTCGATTGGTGTCACGACGATCAGCCAACCTGGTTCCAGACCCGGCGTGGCCGCATCCTCTCGGTGCCGTACCCTCAGGAGATCAATGACATTCCCGCGGTGATGGTGCGGCGCGCGTCGGCCGACCAGTTCGCGCAGATGATCATCGATCAGTTCGACGAGATGTCGAGTCAGGCTCGCGCCCAGCCGCTGGTGATGGGGATCGCGCTGCACGCCTACATCGTCGGACAGCCGTTCAGGCTCAAGCATCTGCGCCGCGCGCTCGAGCACATCGCGGCACACCGCGAGCAGGTGTGGCTGACGACCGCCGGCGCCATCGCCGAGCACGTGGCCGCGTTGCATACGCCACCCGGCTGAAGCACCGCCGCGCATACGCGCTCAACCACCACGCCTTTTTCCTCCCAGCGGGCGCCCGCCGCCCGCCTACTCAATCCTAGCGGGCGCCCGCCGCCCGCTTACAAAAACCTAGCGGGCGCCCGCCGCCCGCTTACAAAATCCTACCGGGCGCC
>JAGRHX010000596.1 GCA_020444775.1 Gammaproteobacteria bacterium | reverse complement strand
CGGAGCCGAGCGCCAGCGCGTGGTCCTCGGGAAACGCGCTCTTGCCATCCACCGTGGTCATCACCGGCGCTTCCAGCAACTCTGCAAGCTCGACCAGCGCGCTGGAGGCTTCAGCGTACAGCACCCCCTGGCCTGCGAGGATGATCGGACACTCGGCCTCGATGAGCGCGCGTGCGGCCGCATCGGCATCACGCGGATCCGGACCGCTCGAGGTGGTCGGCAGGGGCTGGTAGTCGAGCGACGCGCTGCCGATGTCCAGATCGACGATGTCACGCGGCACCTCGACCATGACCGGCCCGGGGCGGCCGTTGCGCAGGGCATTGAAAGCGCGACGCATGACCGCCACGGTCGACTCTGGCAGACGGATCTCCTCGACGTGGCGGGTCACGCTCGCATAGCTGCGATGCGAGGCAAAGGTGGGGAAGACCTGCGATTGCTCGCGGGCGTGGGCGAGCGGCAGGAACAGCACCGGCACCGAATCGGACCAGGCGGTGGCAATCCCGGGGAACGCGTTCTCCGCGCCCGGCCCGTATTGCATCGCGAAGACGCCCGGTGGTCGGCCGTTGGTGACCCGGGCATAGCCGTCCGCCATGTCGACGCCGACCCGCTCCTGGCGACAGATGATCGGCCGAAGACCGGCCGCCACGGCATTCTCTATGATTGATGTGGTCGGAAAACAGAACAGCGTATCGACCCCTTCGCGCTTGAGGATCTCGACAATTGCGTCCGCGGTATTCATGGTTACCCCTTCGCTCACGGTTCATCATGGTCATCACGCATGGTAGAGCATGCGCCGCGACGAGGTCTCGTGAACGCCGTTGGCCCCGTTCGACGGGTGTCGCGACGTGTGTGCATTGACAGCCGGGCCCGCAGCACGCTCATCATGGGCCTACGGTCCAAGCGGGCCCGCTCCCGTCGGGTTGCATGCGGCACATGGGTGCGGGGCGCATGCGCGCGCGGTGATCCGCCGAACCGATGCGACGGCAACCAGAGGTGGCACCATCATGCGGATCCTGTTGACCGGCTTCGAGCCATTTGGCGGTGAGCGTGAGAATCCGTCCCAGGCCTGCGTGCAGACACTCGCCGCGCGCGGGTCTGGCGATTACGAGCTGGACGCCCTGATCCTGCCGGTGCAGCGTGGCGCCGCACCCGAACGGCTGATAGAGCGTATCGACTCGATGCTGCCTGGCGTTGTCCTGATGCTCGGCGAAGCCGGTGGTCGCCACGCCATCACCCCTGAGCGGGTCGCCCTCAACGTCGATGATTTCAACATGCCGGACCACTCGGGCGAGCAACCACGTGACGAGCCCATCGCGCGCGGCGGACCGGCGGCCTATCTCTCCACGCTGCCGGTGCGGTCCATGGTCGACGCGCTGCAGTCGGCCGGCATTCCGGCCGGCATCTCCAACAGCGCCGGGACCTATCTGTGCAACCACGTCTTCTATCGGGTCATGCATCATCTGGACCTCACGCGAGCGCCCGGCAAGCCCCGTCCGCGCGCGGGTTTCGTGCACCTGCCCTATCTGAGCACCCAGGCCCTGGACCCGCGCCTGCAGCGGCCCAGCCTGCCTCTACACACCCAGGTCCTGGCCATCGAGATAGTCCTGGGCGTGCTCGGCCGAGAGTCCGTCGACAATCGCCCACGCTGATGCAAGGCGGCCGAGGAACAGGCGGCGGGGCGGTTCGAGACAGGTGGCCGCCCGGTCAATCTGCGCACCAGGTAGCTTCAGAATCGACTCGCTACTCATGGATGTGAATGGTCATGCCCGAAGCGACATCGAAGCAGGCAGGCGTCGACCGGCCGCTCAGGTCACGCGGCTTCAGGGCCGCACTGATAGGGCTGCTGGCTACACTGTTGTCCGCGCCCGACACGCCGCGAGGCCAGGACTCGACGCCGCTCCAGACACAGCGCGTGCCTCGCTGGTCGTTGGACACCGGGTTCAACCTGCCGCTCTTCATCCAGCCCGACCAGCGCGACCCATCGCTGCTGTACGTTGCGCTCAAGGGCGGGGGGCTCGCCATCTACCGCCAGCGCGACGATCTCACCCCGCCCAGCCCACTTGCGGTCTTGAGTCGACACGCTTTCGGCAATCTCGATGTGGTCTCGCTCACGCAACGTGACGACCGGCTGTACGCGGCGCTGGGCGATCCATTCGCGACCGGCGGCTCGCCCGCCGGGCTGGCGAGCATCGACGTCACGGCGGCGCAAAGCCCACGAATGCTGCAGACGTGGCGGTCGTCCTCGGCGGGCCACGGCGCCTCGCATCTGGTCGAGCGCGACGGCCTGGTCTATCTGGCGGCGATGTCCGCCGGCGTGCATGTGCTGGATGCGCGCACGCCGGGCCGCATCGTTCGACTGTCCGGGCTGCTGCCGGATCCCGACTTCCCGGTCGTCAATCCGTCACGTCTGCGTCAGCCCAATGCTCGCGGTCTGGCGCTGCACGAGCAGACCCTGGTGGTCGCCTACGATGCCGGCGGTCTGCGGCTGCTCGACATCAGTGAGCCACGCCGGCCCAGGGAGTACGCGCGCTACATCAACCCACGTCTGGCAAAGAAGCCGCAGGCCTACAACAACGTCGTCCTCGACTGGCCGCTCGCCTACGTGGCCGTGGACTACTGTGGGCTCGAGATCCTGGACCTGAGCGAGCCGGAACGGATCCGGGCACTGGGCTGGTGGAACCCGTGGCGCTGCGAGGCGTTGGGCAACGTCTGGTTCAACAGCGCCGGGCATACCAATCAGCTGCTGCTGGACCGAAGCCGTCACCAGGTGCTCATGTCAGCCGGTGACAGCGAGCTGGTTCGGGTCGATGTGCGCGTCCCGAGCACACCGCGGCTGCTGGACGGCATCGGCGTAGCCGGAGACGGGCTGGGCACCTGGAGCATCGCGCGCAACGACTGGGGTGTATACCTCGGCTACATCCGTACGGGGATTCCGTTCACGGGCACCTGGTCGGGGATTCGCGCCTATACACTGCACTGAGCTGTGGTCTCGCGGGCACGCACGACACATCGGCCTCAGCCGACCTCCTCGGCTTCCAGCACCTCGGTTTCGGTTTGCGCGGCGGCCAGCCACTCGACGATGTCGGCGTCCTCGAGCAGCGTATCCATGTAGGCGCGCGCGACATCGGGCACCTGCACACCGTAGGTGCGAAAGCGCAGGACCACGGGCGCGTACATGAGGTCCGCGAGGCTGAAGTCACCGAGCAGCCAGGGCCCGGCGCCGGCCCGGGCCGCGCGCGCCTCACACCAGAGATCGATGACCCGGCGGATGTCGGCGCTCAACTCGTCCGTCATCGGCACGCTACGCCCGAGCGCCCGGCAGTTCATGGGCATCGCGCCACGCAGCGCCTGGAAACCCGAGTGCATCTCCGCGCACAACGAACGCGCCCGGCCACGCAGTGCCGGATCGGCGGGCAACAGCCTGCCATCCGCCCAGCGCTCGTTGGCATACTCGGCAATCGCCAGGGAGTCCCAGATACACAGATCGCCGTCCCACAGCACCGGCACCCGGCGGGTCGGCGACAACGCGCCGATCTCGGCGGCGAAGGCCGGCGTGTCCAGTGGCAGTCGACGCTCTTCGAAATCCACGCCCGAACGGCGCAGCGCGAGCCAGCCGCGCAACGACCAGGATGAATAATTCTTGTTGCCTATGACCAGAATCGGCCGGGACTGGCTGGACATCTCTTGCTCTCCTCGGTTCTCGAGACGGTCGGGCTCGCGGTCGGCGCGAACCGCGACACGCCCTCGCGTAGACTACACCGCTCGAGGTGAGACGCCGCGCTTTCGCGGACGGCAGGCACGGCGCCGAAGCTCGCCGACGATGCATCATGTGCCGCCCTGCTTCGACCGGTATCGTGCGGGGTCCGTTTGGAGACGAAACCGGGCTGTTCGCATGGCCCACAGGTCTGACTGGAGGTAGACGTGAAATTCGAGCTCGAAGGCAAGGTCGCGCTGGTCACCGGAGGCGGCCGCGGTATTGGCAGGGCGGTCGCGTTGATGCTGGCGGGACACGGCGTGAATGTGGCGCTATGCGGTCGCACCGAGCAAACCCTGGAGGAGACCGCCGGCCAGATCCGTGCGCTGGGTGTGCAGGCCTGGCCGATAGTCACCGACGTGGCCGATCCCGACGCGCTCAAAGGCTTCATCGACAGCGCCGCCACGCAGGCGGGGCGCGTCGACATCCTGGTGAACAACGCGGTCTCCTCTCTGCACGCGCCATTCGCGGAGCAGACCGACGATCACTGGCGCCATCATATCGACGTCAAGCTGATGGCCTGTATCCGCGCCTCGCGCCTGATCATTCCCCACATGCGCACGGTGGGCGGCGGGCGCATCGTCAACATCGGCGGCATGACCGCGCGGATCGTCGCGCCCATCCGCATCACCAACGGCGTGGTCAACGCGGGCATCTCCAACTTCACCAAGCAGCTCTCGGCGCAGGTCGGCGTGGACAACATCACCGTCAACTGTGTGCACCCGGGCTTCACGGCAACCGACCGCATGATGGCCGGCGTCAGGCGGCGCGCCACGGACTCAGGGATCGGTGAGGCAGACGAGATCGCACGCATGGTCGGCAGCATACCGCTCGGCCGACTGGTCGCGCCGGAGGACATCGCGCGCGCGGTGCTGTTCTTCTGCTCGCCGCTGGCGGCCATGGTCACCGGTCAGTCGATCGCGGTCGACGGCGGTTCAGGGGAGTCGATCAACTACTGATCGGCAAGGCCGATCGGGCGTACGCCGCGTTGCTCAGTCCGGGGAGACCCGCTCGAGCCAGTCGTCCACGGCTAGCTTCAAGCGCTCGATACGATCGGCCAGCTCGATGGTCTCGGGCATGTACACGGGCACGTCACCGGTGAGGTTGCGGATCCTCAGGCTGCAGTCGAGCCCCTGACAGACCGCATGGCCGATGACCAGCCGGCCGTCGCTGCCATCGACGACACGGCTGAATCGAGCGGTGCCCAGGTCGCGATGGATGAAACGGCACCAGGAGCACATCTGCGGTCGCACCGCGCCGCTCACGCGCAGCGGATTTCCGGCCCGCACCCGACGTAGCACGATGCCGCGCGGCACGCTTCGCCAGGGGATCAGCATGAATCCGAGATGTCCCGAGGTGTGTATCCAGCCGAAGAAATCCAGCACGCCCCAGTCCACGCCTTGCAGATTCGGGATCTGCAGCTCTTCACAGCCCTCGGGCGCGAACAGCTCCCGGATCTCCTGACGGTCGAATTCTCGCAGCGTTCCAGCCCCCTCGGTCGAATCTCAGCGCCCGTATCTCAGCGCCCGTATCTCAGCGCCCGTATCTCAGCGTCCCGGTCTCAGCGCCATCTGCACGCGCCCTCCCTGGACCGACAGGCGCAGCAACGGCGCCACGGCGGATACGTCGATACGGGTCCGGGGTGTTCTCGGGCGGGCCGAGTATAGGAAACTCGGCGACACGATTCCAACCACGCCGGCTACTAGCTGCCAGACCGGCGACATCAACCCCTGGAGGACCTCGATGAGCACCTTCTACATGGTCGAGATGCATTACCCGTTGGACGAAGACCGTGCGCGCTTCAACGCGTTCTATGACAAGCACATCAGCATGCTGCTGACCATCGACGGCTTCCTGTCGGCGCAGCGCTACGAATGCACGCACGAAGCGACGGCACCGTTCCTCGCCGTCTACGGGCTGCGCGCGCCCGAGGTGATGACCAGCGAAGGCTATACCTCGAAGGCGGGCCGGAACTCGGTGGACCCGGTCTTCAGGGCGAAGATGACCAACTGGGACAGGAATCTGGTGCAAGGCGAGATTGACGACATGGACGTGCCCGAGGGCGGCTGGCTGATCCTGATCGACCGTCAGACCGAGGCCAGTCCACCACTGCCGGCCGACTACGCGTCGTTGAAGGTCGTGGGCCTTGATTCGACCATCGTCGAGCGCGGCGTGCGTATCGGTCACTCCGGAACACCGCCCCAGGTCGACCGCAATGACGGTTGGATCGTGCGGACCTTCCGACCGGTCCACCCCACGCGTCATCCGTCCTGATGGCCTGACCGCGGGCCGCGGCTCAGGCGATCGCCGTCCGTCGGCAGTCCAGTCGCGGCAGCACCTGCTCGATGAAAGCGCCGAGATCACGCTCGAAGTCCGGAAACATCAGACAGACACCGGCAACCCCGGCCTCGGCGATCGCATCGATGCGACGCGCGACGTTCTCGAACGAGGCGGTGATGAAGGGAAAGCCCATGAAGGTCTGGCGCAGATGGTCCAGCTCGTGCGAGTTGCGGTTCGGGTCGCGACCAGACGCTCTCAGCCACTCGTCGATGGCGTCCTGATCGGCGCGGGCGAGGAACTCGTCCTGCCTGGCCATGGCTTCATCGTCGCTGGACGCGGCGATGATGTTCATCAACGCATAGGCACCGACCCGACGTCCCTGCTCGGCGGCCAGCGTCTGCAAACGTGCGTTGAGCGTACCCAGAGCCTGTGGCGTGTCGTGCATCCGACCGACGAAGCCGATGTCGGCATGCCGCGCGGTGAAGGCCAGCGCCGCATCGGACTGCCCGGCACAGACGATGGGCAGTGCTCGCGAAGGAGTCGGATAGCTCATGCAGTCTTCGAGCGTGAAGAAGCGGCCCTGATGACTGGCCCGCCCCGTCGCCCACAGCTTGCGCATGACCTCCAGGAACTCCTCGGCATACGCATAGCGATACTGGTGATAGCCGTCCTCCGGCCACATACCCATCTGCCCATACTCGAACTCGTTCCAGCCGGCGACGATATTGACGCCGAACCGTCCGCCGCTGACCTCGTCGATGGTCGCGGCCATCTTCGCAATCACCGCCGGATGGAAGGCACGCACCCCGACCGAGGCGTAGAGCTGGATACGATGGGTGGCCGCGGCCAGCGCCGACATCAAGGTGAAGCTCTCCAGCGAGTAGTCCCAGTGCCTGGACTGACCGCCATAGCCACGCCACTTCGATGCCGACAGCACGTAGTCCAGCCCCGCCGCCTCCGCCATACGCGTGACGCTCAGATTCAAGGCGAAGGTGGGCATGGTCTGCGGCGGATCACCCGTCGCCAGGATCGACAGGCCGCGGGTGCTGGGCAGGAACAGACCGATGTGAAACGTCATGCAGAATCAATCTCGTCGTCTGGGAACGACCCGCCCGGCTCTGCAAGCTGCAGGGCCGACGCGGTCATGGACGCGCGCAGTGCGTCCGACAGCATCACCGGCGGTCATTCGAACGAAAGGCTCACCTCGCCAAGACCTTCCAGCTCCGCCCGAACCCGCGCTCCTGCCGGTGCGGTATCCAACCCGGTCAACGAGCCGGTGGTGACGATCTGACCGGCCTTCAGTCCACCGTAGCGAGGCCCTACCGAATTGGCGAGCCGTTGCAGCTGGACCAGCGGATCGCCACCTCGATTGTGGCACTCGCGGTCGATGATGACCGCATCATCGAAACACAGACGAACGTGCAGGGATTCGGTTTTCAGTCCAAGCCATCCCGGGATAGGGGTGCCCGAGATCAGCGCCCCGTGGGACTGCAGATCGGCGAGCGCCCACATCGGCCCGGCCTGCCCGCGGTCCCGGAGCCGGCTCTCGACCTCTTCGATGACCGGCACCACGCTGTGCACCGCGGCGACGATCTCCTCTAGCGCATAGGGCTTCGGACGGGCCGGCAGATCGCTACCCAGGATGAACGCGACCTCCACCTCGATCCCGCGTAGCGGATGGCTGCTGGCGGGAAGACGCGCCGGACTGGCGTGCAGACCTGCCGCCGGCAACGGCGCATACATGGAATCGGCCTGCGCCGATGGCGCACCGATCTTCCAGCCACCGATCTCGCCCAGCTCGCGCATCAGCTCTGCGTGCACGGCGTAGGCGTCCTCCGTGCTGCGCGGCGCGGGCTCGGACGCCTCCGGCTGCAGCGGCTGCCCGCTGGCACGCGCCTCGAGCAGCACCCGGGCAACGTTCTGGATATCCTGCTGGTTCACCTCGTTCCTCCACCGGCGCGCGGGCCGGACGTCAGAGCCCGAGCGGCGTCGGGCAAGGGGCCTCTCAGGGCAACGCCTGGTCGTGCACGGGCACGTCGTCCGGGAAGCACATGTCGGTGCGCGCCGAGCGTGTCCAGATGTGGGCCTCGATCGAGAACCAGTTCGGATCGTCGAAGGTCCCGCCGGCGATGGCCCGAAGGCCAGGTCGCATCTGGGTGGTCCAGGTCACACAGGTGCCACAACGTGGACAGAACTCGTTGCGCAACCATCGACCGCTGGTATCGGAGTGGAACTCGTAGGTATGCATGGTGATACCTTCGAAACCCACGGCCGCGTCGTCGTAGTAGACGCCGATACCGAACTCGGCACCGGTACGCAGCTTGCAGCTGGTGCAGTGACAGGCCAGCACCCGCACCGGCTTGCCGGTGGCGTGATAGCGCACCGCGCCACATTGACAGCCCCCCTGATGCACCTCGGACCGGTCAGCACTGCTCATGCTCGCTCCTGGATGTTCTTCGGCTTCGCCGCCGCGGCTCGAGCCCACGGCTGGATCAGACGGCTCGAGCGTGGTGAATGATGACACGAATCGCTATGCTGAACGATCAGCATGCCAGCGTACACGTCAGCACGAAGACAGCCCTCATGAACAGTTTCGATTGCCATCGCACCCTGCAGCTGGGCTCGGCTGCCTACCGATTCCATAGCCTGGAAGCCGCCGAGAAGGCCGGTGCCGGGCGGCTCGCCGAGCTACCCCGCTCGCTCAAGGTACTGGCCGAGAACCTGTTGCGTCACGAGGACGGCCACAGCGTCAGCGCCGACGACATCCGTTGCCTGGGTACCTGGGTGGACAGCGCCGGCGCGGCGACCGCCGATACCGAGCTGAGCTTTCATCCGAACCGGGTCATCATGCCCGACGCCTCCGGGATCCCGCTGCTCGCCGATCTCTGCGCGATGCGTGATGCCATGCACCACTTCGGCGGCGATCCGACCCGGATCAATCCACTGATTCCGGTGGATTTCA
>JAGRHX010000595.1 GCA_020444775.1 Gammaproteobacteria bacterium | reverse complement strand
CCGGCCATGGACAGCCAGGCATCGGTCATCCGCCAGCCGAGGTCAGGTGCGCGCTTGCCATAATCCATATGGCCGTACACGCGCACGCCGTCGATGTACTTGACATGCCTGGTGAAGAACTCCGCGATGTCTTCATAGGCAGACCAGTTCACTGGCACGCCGAGCTCATACCCGTAAATGGCCTTGAAGCGGCTGCGCAGCTGGGGACGCTGGAACCAGTCGTAGCGAAACCAGTAGAGATTCGCGAACTGCTGATCCGGTAGCTGATAGAGCTTGCCGTCCGGTCCGGTGGTGAACGAGCGCCCCATGAAATCGGCTACATCGAGACCGGGCAAGGTCACCTCGCGGCCTTCGCCGCTCATCCAATCGCTCAGGTTGACGACGCTGCGCAGGCGTGAATGAGTGCCAATGAGATCCGAATCGTTGATGTAGGCGTCGTACCGGGCGTGGTCCCCCCGCATCTGCGCCTGCGCGGTTCGCACTACCTCACCTTCGTCGATGAGAACGTGATTTACCGCGATGCCCGTGATCGACTCGAAGGCCCTGGCCAGCACCCGCGACTCATACTCGTGGGTCGGAATGGTTTCCGAGATCACATTGATGCGCATGCCCGTGTAGGGCGCCGCCGCGCGAATGAACCAGGCCATCTCCTCGAGCTGCTCGCGTCTGGACAGGGTCGAGGGCTGAAACTCGGTATCGACCCACTGCTCGGCCTCACGCATGCCGGCGAGCAGCGGGAGCGAGCACAACATGAGCACGACGAAAGATTTTGCTCTTATCGGCATGGATTCGCGTTAGGACCGAACGTTCCTGCCCGAAGGCAGCTCCCGCATCATCTCTCGCCCATCACTCGCCCACCACGGCTCCATCCCTGACGGACACCACAGACGGCGCGGAACTCAAGGCCGCGTGCAGACCCGGCACCGATCGTGGGCCAGCAGCTCGAAGCGTAGCGTATCCAGCGCATAATCGAGCTCCAGCAATCGATGCCGTAGCCAGAGCCGATGTCGGCGAGCCCGCGAGTGCTCACCGACACTGCTCAGCAACAATGATTCGAGTCGCTGCTGCTCGAGCTCCAGCTCGACGATGTCCCGCTCCAGGCGATACAGGGCACGGCCCTGCCGGTAGGCGGCAAGGAACGTGGCACTGACCGAGGCGGGGCATGTGCCCGCATAATAACCGCCCTCGCGGCCGAATTCGAAGCCACGCTCCGCAGTGCAGAACTCGAGCAGACCGGCTTCGAAACCCTCGCGATAACGGCCCTGTTTGGGAACCACTGCGTATTCCGCACAGGCCTTGGCATGCGCCTGCACACGATCCGGCGTATGCCCAGACCAGGCGTCCTCATGGCCGATCCCATACCAGTCGCCCTGTACGCATTGCGTTTGCGACAGGCTGGCGCATCCACCTGTCGCCAGCGTGGTGATGAGCAGCAGCACACGCGCGGTCTGCCGCGCGTGCCGCCATCCGCGGTTCGAGCGCACAATGCGGTCAGGGGCGCCCACCCGCGACTCGCAGGTTCGCACCCGATACATAGGAGGCATCGTCGGAGAGCAGCCAGACGATGGCCCGGGCAATCTCCTCCGGTTCGCCCACCCGGCCCATCGGAATACCCGGCGCCTCCTTCTCGAAGCGCGCCGGGTCGGGCATCTCGGTACGTGTCAGACCGGGGCTCACGGCGCTGACACGGATACCGTCGGCGCCGAGCTCCTGGGAAGCCCCGATGGTAAAGCTGTTCACCGCACCCTTGGAGACCGCGTAATGGATGCCACTGTTGGCGTTGCCACGATGCGCGGCACCCGAGGAGACATTGACGATGCTACCGCCGCGGCCGCCGTGACGGGTCGACATCCGTTTGACCGCCTGCTGGGTGCAGACCATCGTGCCGATCACGTTGACCCGGAGGATCAGTTCCAGCTGGTCGACGGCCAGACCTTCCAGCCGGCATTTCGGCCCCGAGATGCCGGCGTTGTTCACGAGCGCCGTCAGCGGTCCGAAACGCTCGTCGAGCTCGCCGAACATCCGTTCGATGTCCGCCGACGAGCCGATATCCGCCTGCAGCGCGATCGCGTCACCGCCCGCTGCCCGGACCGCGGCGACGACCCGCTCGGCATCCTCGCCGCGTCGCTGATAGTTGACGCCGACCTTGTACCCTCGAGCACCGAGCAGCACCGCGGTTGCGGCACCGATTCCCCGACTGGCGCCGGTGATCAGCGCGACTCTCGTTGCAGATTCAGACATTTTCACGACTCCACGAGCATGATCTTCACATCCCGTTGCCGGGATGCCCGTTCAGCGCCGACTATAGAACAGCTGGCGGCTGCAGCGCTGCCTCGCGTGACAGGCGGGGTTGCCCGCTCGTCCCGCGACCAGCCGTTCGCGCCACCGCCGGCGGCGGCTCACTCCGAGGTCGAAAAGTCCGTCAGTTCGCCCAGCCCCAGCTCGAAGCTACGGTCGAAATCGACGGTATAGGCGTACTCCACGAAGACCAGTGCGCTGCGCCCTGGTGGCGTTCCCGGATGTCGGTCGAACGCCAGGTCCGCGGCTTCGAAGTCCCAGCGCAGCACACCCCGAGGCCGGCCGCGCCGGGCATATTGCGGGTCGGGGGAGAGTGCCGGCTGGACCTCGTCGAGCTCGACACGGATCCGACTGCGCGCCCCGGCCAAGGGGATCCGGTCGAACAGCCGGATCGGCATCGTCTCGGTCACATCCACCGCGCGCCCGCCACCGGCGCTCGGTGTCTGGTAGACCTGTAGCGCGTAGCGCACCGAGATCAGCTTGCGACCGACTTCGACCCGCTCGTCCCGGTCGAGCAGCACACGTCGGGCGCGCAGCCCCGGGTCCATGCCGAGGGCGAGGTCGATACGCTCACCCGGCTCGGTCAGAGGGATGTGCTGCTCTCCCTGGAAGCGCCCGTCGAAATAGACCTCCACGGGCCCCGCGCTCAACGGCTCGGCCAGGGTGTTCTCGAGCACACCAATACGGTGTACCTCCGGCCCCTGAACCGGCACGGCCAGCCCGTGCACGTGCAGCGGCAGCCGTCGGACCTCGAGGGCCAGCCGCTGTGGTCGGTCGCCGCTGGCGAGGGTCACGCCCGAGCGTTCGAGCCAGAACGGCGCACGCGCCTTCAAGCTCACATTCATGGCGGGCGGCGGACGCTCCGTGCCCAGCAGCTCGAAGAGTTGCAGCCATGCGGCCCGACGATCGCTCGGCAACGGGGCGCCTGGCCCGGGAACGCCTTCCGGCCAGCCCTGGGCCAGTGGCAGACTCTTCTCCAGGGTCAGCATCAACGGGCGCAGCGCGCCGGGGTCCAGGCTACGCATCATCGCTCGCTCGTTGGATCCCACCGCTGCGACAGCCTCCGCCCGCGCGCCGAACCAGGGCGCCGAGGTCATCCGCAGCCGCACGTCCTGCCAGGTCTCGCCGCTGGCCTGATGCACATGCGCCAGCGTGGTGAGTGTGGCCTCACCGCTCATCGGCTGCACGTCCACCCGGTAGCCGGTACGCCAACCGACGTCTTGCAGTCCGTACTCCAGACGCAGCACCCCGGCACTGCCGTCATCGCGTACACCGTCGATCACGATGCTCGAATAGCGTCTCGGCGGCTGCGCCTGCAACCGTGCGCTCACCGACTCGAGCTCGGCTTGACGCTGCTCGAGTCGTTGGGCCAACGCATCCAGCTCGATGGCCTCGGCCGCGAGTCGATCACGCTGCTCGAAGCTGGTCGAGAGCACCGCCTGAAACGCTTCGTGCTGCAACAGGCCATGCCTCAGGTCCGCCTGCGCCGAGTCACCCGCACGGGCCTGCATGGCCTCGAGCTGTCCGAGCTTGTCATCCAAGGCTCGTCGGCGCCGCTGCAGCATGCGGTGCTCGTTCTCCAGAGCCAGTCGCTGCAAGGCCTGCTCATGGCGCTGTCGATCCAGGCGCTCCGCATCACTGCCACGGATCAGACGCAGCTCACGCACCTCCATGCCGGCATCCGCACTGACCGCAAGCGACGCTGGCAGCACCGTGTCGGACAGGCCATCGACGACCAGCGAGAAGGGACCCTCGCCGGCTGGCACCGGGATCTCCCGGACCAGCTGCGCGCCACGCGGGTGCAACGTCACCTCCACCACGCGCCCGGGCGCGGCCTGCAAGCCGGACGCATACCAGGTGCACGCCAGGAACAATGCTGCTCGATACGACATCGCACCGATACCTCTGGTTTCAGACGTGGTATCACGCATGGTTGAACTCCTCTTGATCCGCGGTTCCGCCATCGCCCGAGCGTGTCTCGCTCGCATACCAGTCGACGTTACGGGTGCCGTACATGAAACCGGCGGTCAGCAGCAACAGGCCCAGCGATCCCCACAACAGCGAATAGCTCTCCTGTTCCAGCAGGGTGTACAGATATCCATAGAGACCGACCAGCGAGAGCATGATCAACAAGGCCTTGCGCAGACCTCGCAACACGCTCAGCGAATACAGACCGATCAGAGCGATGATGGACGATGCGCCGAGCACATAGGCCGGCACGAAGCCGATGTGCTCGGCGAAGGCGACCAGCATCAGATAGAACAGGCACAGTGGCACGCCGACGGTCGCGTACTGCACCGGATGGATTCGACGGCCGGTCACCAGCTCGATGATGAAATAAAGGCCAAAGGTAAAGACCACGAACAACAATCCGTACTTGATGGCCCGCTCGACCTTCCGGTAGGGCGTCACTGGCTGATACAGCTCCACGCCAAAGGCCGAAGCGCGTAGCTGGCTTCGTACCGAATCACTCAAGTGCTCGCTATGCAGCACCTGCCCGTAGTCACGACCGAAATAGGACAGCGACCAGCGCGCCGTGAAACCGCCGGCGTCAATCTCGCGTGACTCGGGCAGATAGGCACCGATGAACTTGGGTGAGGGCCAGGTGGATTCGATCTCGACCCGGGTCTGGCGACCCAGCGGCAGGACATTGACCGCGCCGCTGCCGTTGAGCTTCAGGTCGATGACGACGTCCAGCATGCCACGGTTGAACACGTCCACATCGACGGGCAGGTTCACCGACATGCCGCTGGGCAACAGATCCGGCACCCGACTGCCCGGCACGAACGGCAGCCGCTCGCTACCGGCCTGCAGCTCGACCAGATCGCCGATCGAACGCATGTCGCTGACGCCCAGCGCAATGAAAGCGGACTCCCAGAGCAGCACGATCTCGTCGTCGCCCGCATCGTCCACGACGGCGTCCAGATCCGCTCGGGTCGGCAACAGGAAGCGTGCCTTCAGGTGTGTGTCCAGGCTGTAGACGACGCTCTGGAACAGACCGCGATGACGCAGTTGCGGCTCGACCCCGGCCTTGACCTCGAGTTGCTCGGGCAGGAAGTACAGCACGCCTGCCTGCGGTATGGTGCCGGCTCCGGTTACCTGAGCGGGTCGGCCATAGGGAATGGCGAGCAACGGCCCCTCGAGGGTCTGATCACCGCCCCATAACGATCCGATCTCGCGATTCACGTCCTGGTAACGGGCTTCCCGTTCATGTACCAGATCGGCGACCTGCTCGAGCATGACGCCGAGCAGCAACGCCACCAGGCCGATGATCATGAGCTTCAAGAGCAATGGCCCCACGCGCAACCATCGGAACAAACGGCTGGATGAACCACGTGGTCGTGACGGCTGGGCAGGTCCGCGCGCCGCGACGTCGGACTCGGGGTAATCGGATTCAGGGCGCTCCGGCTGGGGAGGGTCGGACTGGGAATGATCGGCCTGGGGCGTGTCGGGCATCGAAGTGGTCCTTGCGATTCAGGGACCACCAAGACTGCGTATTCGCGGGGCAAGGAGGCGGGCAGTGGAGGGCGGAGCGCTGCCGGAAGATGGCAACATCCAGGCATCGACACGCAGCTGTGCGCCGCTTCACATATCACTTCCCGGCAGGCCGCCGCCCGTGGCGACCTGCCGACACGCCTGCTTCATTCGGCGTCTATGAAATACCCGCTGACCGCCACATAGCCGACGAAGCCGTTCGCGTCGTCGATGCGCACACGCACCCGGATCGGCTCACCCGGGTCAATGGTGAAGAAGGCATCCGAGGTCATTCCCCAGAGCGTCGCGCTCGAGGTGACGGGATGGACTCGAAAATAGGGACCGAAGTACGCCCACCTGGCGTTCTGGTCGGCAATGACCCGAGAGCTCTGGAACGAGATCGAGATGTACTGCGACTCACTGCCCAGGCGAGCCGACACCGAACGCACGACCAGGCGCTTGTCGTCGGGCACGACCGGACCATTGAACAGGAACGTCGTGCCATCGAACGCACTGAAATCGGTGCATTCGCGCAGGCATCCGCTGCTGCTGAACTCGATGGGCACGTCAAAGGCATCACGCCCCGGCTCGTCGACGTTCTTCACCGGAGTGGAGCGCTGTGCGTTGGCCGCCGCGGCCCAACCGAGACTCATACAGCCAATCAGTAGCGCGCTCCACACTCGGCGAATCACGCTGGCACGGACGTTGAAGACGTTGCTTGCTCTCATGACTTTGTTGTCCTCGTCTACAGGGCCTTACGCTTTTGAATCCTGCCCGACGGAAGCTGATTCGGGCACTGGAATCCCCCCAGGGAT
This sequence comes from Gammaproteobacteria bacterium, assembly GCA_020444775.1. The sequence continues at coordinate 8 of JAGRHX010000595.1, read as the reverse complement.
CTCCCCAG
>JAGRHX010000594.1 GCA_020444775.1 Gammaproteobacteria bacterium | reverse complement strand
TCCGCGGGCGCATCGCCGCGGTGGTTCGCGGTCGTCGCTTCGATGCATCCTCGATGGGTTCGGACCGGGGTCGGCGGCGGGTCTGTTGGGGCCATTGGTGCAACCGACGTGCCAGGCGCTCCGGATCGGTCCGAGACGGGGCCCTGGGCGGGTCGAGAGCGTCTTGGCTGCTGGGTTTCGACTCAATGCGTAAAGGCCGCCGACAACACCTGCTCGAGGTCACAGTCCGACTGTGACCCAGGTCCGCCGGTCGCTGTGCCCACCAGCCCGGTGGCCGCGTAGCAAGAGGCCGGGCGTGCAGGCGGTCACAGGTTCGGGATCGATACGTCGCGGATGCTGCCGTGCACGCTCTGTGACCTCGGTCGCAGCTCAGGCCCTTGCGCTCGCCCATTGGCATGGGTGGCCGGCCCGGATGCCACACCGATTGGCGCGCCAGACACTGTAAGTAGTTGATTCACCGTGGTGGGCTCGCGCGGCACCGCAGGGCGGTCGAGCCTGGGCGCGGGGTGTAAAGATTGTCGACAGCGGCGACGGTGGTTGACCCGCGCCAATCCTGGTGCGCAGGCCCTGGCCCGCTTTTCCCATCGGTTTGCCACTGCGGTCGTGCAGCTGGCTGAATCTGCAACGAGTCTCTCGGCCCGGGTGCTCGACGTACTGCAAGTACGCCTGCGCGCCCGGACTGTCGAAACGCGTCGCATCTTCAACCAGCTACGCGCCCTCGCGACGCAAGCCGGTGAGAAAGGCGGGCTAGCCTGCTCCAAGCGCCCGACAGGCAATCTCCAGACAGGTCTCGGCGTCGTCCCTCACCAGACGACTGACAACGCTGCTCGGTCGCCGTTGCCACGACGACGCGCACGGCAGTCGTGCCGGCATGACACGACATCGCCAACGCCGGTTGCGCTTCCACTATTCGACCTTCGACGAGCCTTTGCGTGGCAGTCCGTCCGAGACCGGATCGGCCTCGGCGGCGCCGAGGAAATCCGCCTCACGTCGTGACTTCAATGCTTCCAGCCCTTCCTTGAACTCCGCGCTCGATTGCGCCAGCGATTGGCCGAGGTCCTCGTAGAGCATGAGATCGTCGAGGCTGCTCTGGAAAGTCCGCATCAGGATCTGCTTGGCCATGCCCATCACCTCGGCCGGGCCTTCAGCGAGTGACCGGGCGAGGGCGATGCCTTCCTCATCCAGCTTGTCGTCCGGCACCACCTTGGCCGCAAGTCCCAGCTCGAGTGCCTGCGCGGCATCGAAGGTGCCGTTGGTATAGAGGAAGTTCTTGGTCTTTGCCAGCCCGATGAGCCGGGGCAGGGTGTACAGCACCATGCAGTCCGGAACGACGCCGAGGCGGAAGAAGCCCGCCATGAATCGGGCGCTCTCGGCCGCGACGATGACATCCGCCGCGAGGGCGAAGCCCATCCCACCGCCGACCGCATGGCCCTGCACACCGCAAACCACGGGTCGATCGAGGGTCATGAGTGGTGGCAGCAGGGTGTTGGTGTGTCGGAACCTGCGATGCACCGCCCAGGGGGCGGAGGCCTCGGTGAGCATCCGCAGGTCGCCACCGGAGCAGAAGGACCTGCCCTTGCCACAGAGGTATATGCTGCGGATCGAGCGGTCGTCCTCGATCTCGCGGACGACGGTACGCAGTGAGTAGCGCATCTCGGTAGACAGTGAGTTGCGCGCCGCTTCGTTGGCGAGGCGGACGATCAGCACCGGCCCCCGTCGCTCGGTTTCGAGATGTTCGTAGTGGGTGACGTCGCTCATGTTCATTCCTCAGTGGCAATGCTGGTCTCGGCCTGTCCGGCGCGGCCCCGGTTGCGACCGCCGGTGATGAGCGCGACGCGCCCGGCCAAAGCGTCGGGTGCATATGTCATATCTCCAACTCCATCGATATAGTCTCGATAATGGGACGCTGTCCGACAGTCAGCCGAGCCCGTGAACGACCAGGTTCATCAGGTGGTGAGACGCCCGTCGAACGTTCAGCGCGGCTCATGTCAGCGAATGCCTGCCGTAGCCGACGGCGCCATCTCATCGTAGCCATCATATCGGTAGATGCTGACGCCGTGGCTCCAGGCACGTCGTCCAGATCCATCCACGTAGGAGCACACGCCGTGACCGACTCCAATTCAATGACCGGGCCAAAGGCGGAACGGAAGATGAAACTCGGCATGTTCATGCGCGAGGCGGGTCATCACATCGCCGCCTGGCGCACGCCCGAGGCGCCCCGCGATCCGGGCAACAGCATGGCCCACAACATCGCGGTCGCGCAGCTCGCCGAGAAGGGCCTGTTCGATATGTTGTTCTGCGCCGACACCATGGGTATCTGGGGTGGCGACAAGGAAGAGCTGTCGCGGCTGTGCCGGGTCGCCTGGATCGAGCCGCTGACCTTGCTCTCGGGCATCGCGACGGCGACCCGCCATATCGGGCTGGTCTGCACCTCGACGACGACCTACGACCACCCCTATTCGTTGGCCCGCCGCTTCCAGTCGCTCGATGTGATGAGCGGTGGGCGGGCCGGATGGAACCTGGTCACCTCGGCCAATCGAGCGGATGGGGCCAATTTCGGCGCGGAGCGGCACATGGCCAAGGCCGACCGGTATCGACGAGCAAGTGAGTTCGCCGCCGTGGTCAAAGGGCTGTGGAATTCCTGGGAGGACGACGCTTTCATCCAGGACAAGGCATCAGGTCTGTTCTTTGAGCCGAGCAAGCTGCACGTGCTCGGTCACGAGGGTGAGTTCTTCAAGGTCAGGGGGCCGCTCAACGTGCCACGCTCCGCCCAGGGCCATCCGGTCATGGTGCAGGCCGGCGCTTCGGAGGATGGCCGCGAGCTTGCGGCGGCAACCGCCGAGGTGATCTTCGTCGCCACCCCGACCATCGAGCTCGCCCGGGAGTTCTACGCGGACATCCGGGCGCGCATGGTCAGGCACGGACGCAATCCGGATCACCTCAAGGTCATGCCGGGCGCCGCCATACTGGTCGGTAGGACTGACGAGGAAGCGGCGGAGAAGTACGCTCGGCTACAGAAGCTCATTCATCCGCAGCTCGGCGTCCGTCAGCTCTCCAATTACATCGACTACGATCTGTCGCGATTCGATATCGACGGCCCGCTGCCTGAGATCCCGCGTGACGAGGTCTCCAATTCCCGCGTCGACCTGCTGGTCGACTGGGCCAGGCGAGACAACCTGACGATTCGACAACTCTATGAGGCGATCGCGGGGGGGCGAGGACATTTCACCATCCAGGGCTCACCGACGACTATCGCGGATACGCTCGAGGAATGGTTCATGACCGGCGCCGCGGACGGCTTCAACTTCCTGTCACCCACCATCCCGGGCGGCGTGAAGGACTTCATTGACCTCGTGATCCCCGAGCTGCAGCGGCGCGGATTGTTCCGCACCGAGTACGAGGGCACGACGCTGCGCGAGAACCTGGGCTTGCCATTCCCCTCGCGTGGCGCAGGCCAGGTGACGCCTGAGGCCAGCGACGGGGGCACGGCGGAGCTGGTCGCGGTCAGATAGGTGCAACGGGCCGTCCCTGGCCGTTGTGACCAGCCGCTTTTCGCTCAGCTCACTTGCCCGAATCGAGCACCGCCTGGATCTTCGCCGGCTCGATCGAGGGTGGTTCCAGGCCCGCGCGCTCGACCTGGAGCAGGGCGCTGACACGGCTGTCGCGGTCACCCCAGCCTCGGTTCACCGCCTCTGTCAGCTCCTCCAGCGCAAGGTTGGTCAGTCGCATCGGCACCGAGACCTGCTTGCCCAGCGCGACACCGAGCGAGACGTCCTTGTGCAGCAACCGCAGCGCAAAGTCGGCCGGGTCATAGCTGCTGCTGAGGAACTTGCCCAGCCGGTCGAAGGTGCGCTGACGGCCGGTCGCGCCTTGACGCACGGCCTCCCACAGCTCGAGTGGGTCGACACCGGCCTTCATGCCCATGGTCATGACCTCGGACAGCGCCACACCGACCACCGCGGTGGTGAGGTTGTGGACCAGCTTGGCAATCGTGCCGGCGCCGCTGGTGCCGATGTAGCGGGCCTCGTCGGCCATGGCGTCGAACACACGCTTGTGTCGATGGAACTGCTGCTCGTCACCGCCGACCCAGATCGCCATCTTGCCGCTGGCGGCGCCGCCCGGGCCGCCGCTGACGGGCGCGTCGAGCATGTACAGATGTCGCTCGGCGAATATTGCGCTCAAGCGGCGCACGACCTCCACGCTGTTGGTGGACAGATCGATGAAGGCGCTGTCCGCTCGCATGCCCTCGATGAGCCCGTTCGGTCCGGTCGCCACGGCCTCGACGTCCGCCGGCACTGGCAGCGAGGTGAGCACCACGTCGCATTGCTCGGCAACGGCCTTC
>JAGRHX010000593.1 GCA_020444775.1 Gammaproteobacteria bacterium | reverse complement strand
GGCCCAGGAAGTGCTCGACGCCGGCGCCGATCGGGCCCGGCCGCTCGATGGTGTCGAGTCCAAGGCATTGGTCTATCTGGCGGCGTTCGATCTGGCACGTTTCGACCTTGGCTTCGCGCTCGGGACCGAGCACCCGCGCCTGGAATGGTCACCGCGGCCACCGGCAGCGAGTCGCGATCGTCGTCTGCCCGGGCCGGATGGTTTCGACAACGCCGAGCCGCTGGTCCGCACCGGGCTCATCTCACCACGTCATACCAGTCGTGTGGTCGCTACCTTCACAGCCGGGTTCAAGCGCCGTCACGGTGCGTTCCGCTACGGCGAGCTGGCGCAGCGCAACGGTGGCAGTCACTACGGGTTCATCGAGTCGGGGGTGGTGTTCAGCCGGTTGCAGCCGGGGCTGGCCACCCTGCTGGTGCTCGATGACGGCTCGGTGCGCATGCAGACCTGGCGTGCCGAGGACGAGGCGTTGCTGTCCCGGGTGATGCATGCGCGTCAGAACGGTGTGCCCATCGTGGTGCCGGGGCCCGCGGACGGGTTGCCGTTGCCTGGGGAGGAAGTGGCGAAATGGGGTCCGGGCAACTGGTCGGGCTCCGCCGAGGGCAAGCTGCGCAGCCTTCGCGGTGGCGCCTGTCTGCAGAAGAACGGGCAGCGTCGATACCTGATCTACGGGTATTTCTCCAGCGCCACGCCATCGGCCATGGCTCGTGTCTTTCAAGCCTATGGCTGCAGCTATGCCATGAAGCTGGATATGAATGCCCTCGAGCACACCTACATGGCGGTCTACCACCGCAGCGCCGATCGGCTGGAGGTCGAGCATCTGGTCGACGGCATGAGCGTGCTGGACAAACAGGCGGACGGCCGGGTGCTGCCGCGCTTCCTGGGGCTGCCCGACAATCGCGATTTCTTCTATCTGCTGGCCCGCGAGGCACCGCAGAACGGACTGCGGACCGCGGATCGGTAGGCGGCGAGATACGTTACGTGCACGACTGTTTCGATTCGATGCGTGGACAGGGGCCGCGTAGTGGGAGCATCACGATGGGGAGCACGATGGAAGCAGGTAATCGAGGCGTTTGCTGGCGTCGGGTGTTGCTGGGCGCGGTCGCAGGGCTGTTCGTGAGCGGCGCGCTGCAGGCACAGGACGCGTTTCGGGCACAGAACCAGGCCCTGTTCGAGCAACTGCGTGAGGTCCATGGTCTCAACGACCAGCAGATGAGCCGGGTTCGGCAGATCTTCGAGCAGGGCGGCTACATCGGTCAGGGCAATCCTGCCATCGCCACCCATCCCGCGACCCCGACGCAATGCGAGCAGAAGCTGGCGCGCGCGGGCGTGAGCTACGCCAACGCAGAGCACGAGGCTATCTGCGGCGGCCCCTACATGGCACCGCTGTACGACCCGTCACGACAGACCGCGGCGGAGGCTACGGCCTGCGTCGACAAGTTCGAGTTTCCGGACATTCCCTGCAGCTATCCGGTGGTGTGGGTGCGCGCGCGCGAGGCCGCGCAGCTGTGCGAGGCGGTCGGCAAACGGTTGTGTGATGCGCACGAGTGGGAGAGTGCCTGCGAAGGGCGGCTGACCGAGCCGGACTATCGCTTCGATCTGGCCGAGCGTCTGGGGCGGGGGCCGGGCGCGGTCAGCAGCATGCGTAGCGCGCACAACCGGGCGCACGCTGGTGACAAGCGTTGGGGCTATGGCCCGGCCTATCAGAAGGGTGTGTGCGCGGCCGCGAGTCAGAAGTCCGCCGGCTGCCAGGGCGGCGGCTGGTCGCAGTGTGGATCGAACACCTACCCGACCGGCTTCTTTCCGGATTGTCGCAGCGAGCTGGACGTGTACGACGTGCATGGCAATGCAGCGGAACACATGAACCTGCCGCTGGCGCCGGAACAGATGGCCAGCCGAGGCAGCTCCTCACTGGGCATGACCGAGATGAAAGGCAGCTGGTTCATCTTCGACCGCTACTACGCGCACGAGGACTGGTGCCGCTGGCGCGCGCCGTTCTGGCACGGCACACGCGTCATGGACACCCACAGCCACCACAACTATCACCTCGGCTTCCGCTGCTGCAAGACCTTGGACTGAGCGCGCCGGGCGCAACCAGCCGGATCCAGGCTGGGGGCGTGCAGCGTTCCCTCAGACAGCTCGCTGCACACGAAGGCAAACGCGCCGGCGTGCTCAAAGATCCGCGAGCACGCCGGGCTGCAGCGGACCTTCGTCGCTCAACAGCTCACCGAGCCCCGGATCCTGCAGCACCTGCTCGGCGCGAGTCTGCTTGCCGTTCAAGAGGATGACCCGGGAGACCAGGCGTAAGCCGTGGCTGTAGTCGGCATAGCGGGCGCCGTGCACGGTGCTCAACGGCTGGATGGGTTTGCCGTCCGCGTGATGCCAACCGTAGATGGCGACGCGGTTCGGATGTCTGGCGAGCTTGTTGCTCAGCACCAGGTCCTTCTTGTGACCCGCCACCAGCACACCCGGGTGGATGCCGGCCGCCCGCTCCTGGCGGGCGATGGTCTTGTTGTGGGCCACATAGTATTCGGTGGAGCGCATCCGCGGTCCCGGTGGCATCGGCACCGGGGGCAGATGGATCGAGGACTGGCGGTAGATGGCGTCGACCAGCTTTCGGGTTGGGAGGATGAAGTCGAGCTCGCGCGCGATCCGGTCCGCGGTGTAGCGGTTCACCGGCACGCGTACGAAATCGTCGTCCGAGCCGATTGCCAGATAATCCGGCATCACACAGACGATGGCGACCTGACGCGGCTTGCCTGGTTTGCTCAGCTCCAGGCGGACCGGGCGGAAGTGGCGCAGGAAGCCCGGCACATTACCCTTCAGCACCTGCTCGAGAATCGCTGCCTCGCGCTGCTGCTCGTCCAGCCGGGCGATCCGGGCGGCGAACGCGGAGCCGCTCGGGGCGCGGGTGCGGCGTGCCGGGAAGCCGGTGGCAGAGGTCGATGCGCAGCGCTCGGCGACCGCCGGCGCGGCGCTCACCGGCGCGGCCAGGGTAGCCAGCGCCAGGGTCAGGGGTAGGGTCACCGTTGGGAGCAGGGCGCGCAGACGGACGCGCGAGCTGGGCAAACGCGGGCACGACCAGCCCGTGCCTCGGGAGTTGAGGAGCATCTGAGGTTCCAAAGTGTGACGACGGACATACTTTTGTGCCCGGATTCGTCACCGTCAACCCAGGATCGAGCACCTCACCCGGTTTCGAACCGATAATGAGAGAAATTCCCAGGCCTCCCGGGGCCGATCAGAATGGGTCTATAGGGTCCAGCCGGCGGTTGCGGTCAGTCGTCGAGCCCGGCGCCATAGGTCGAGGGTCTGCCCTCGAATCCTGAGCGGGCGCGCTTGGCCAGCCAGTAGCGCATCGCCGGCGGGACCATCAGGAAGTCCGGGTCCGCGCCGAGCTTTTGCGCCGCATCCATCGGCCAGTTCGGGTTGTACATGATCTCCCGGGCCAGGGCGACAAGGTCCGCGCGGCCGTCCTGGAGGATCGCCTCCGCCTGGTCCGCATGGACTATGTGTCCCACCGCCATGGTCTTGACTCCGGCTTCCTTGCGAATGCGCTCGGCATAGGGCACCTGATAGCCGTACTTCTTCGAGCGCTGTCCGTCCATTGGTGAATAGGCCAGGGTGCCGCCCGATGAGCAGTCGATCACATCCACGCCCTTGTCCTTGAGCAGGCTGGCCAGACGGACGCTCTGATCGAGATCCCAACCCGCGTCGTCCTCACAGGACAGACGCATGAACAGCGGCTTGTGGGCCGGCCACGCCGCGCGTACCGCCTCGGCCACCTCCAGCGGAAAGCGCATCCTATTGAGCTCCGAGCCGCCGTACTCGTCATTGCGTTGGTTGGAAGCCGGCGACAGGAACTGATGCAGCAGGTAGCCGTGGGCAGAGTGGATCTCGAGGATGTCGAAGCCACAGCGGTCGGCCCGGGAGGCAGCCTCCGCCCACTTGCCGACCATGTCCCGGACCTCGTTGTGCGACAGGGCACGCGGCGTCGGCGAGCGTTCGGTGTGCGGGATCGCGCTCGGCGCGACCAGCTCCCAGTCCTCCCAGTCGTAGATCTCGGGCTCGTCACCGTTCAGCGGCTTACCGCCCTCCCATGGCCGGGTCAGTCGCGCCTTGCGGCCGGAATGACCGAGCTGGATGCCCGGCACCGCACCGTGCTTGCGGATGAAGTCGGCGCAACGGGCCAGATTGGGGATGAACTTGTCGTCCCATAACGCGGTGTCGCCCACCGTGCCGCAGCCGTTGCGGGCCACCTTGGTCGACTCCATCATCACGAAGCCGGCGCCACCGGCGGCGTAACGTCCGGCGTTCATCAGGTGCCAGTCGGTGGCGAAGCCCTGCTCGGCGGCATACTGGTGCATGGGGGCAACGACGATTCGATTTTTCAAGGTCACGTCGCGGAGCTGGACCGGGCTGAACAGGCGTGGCTGGGACATGCTTGGACTCTCTTGCTGAGGCGCTCTTGCCGGGGTCTGTTGCTGAACGGTTTCAGGCGTGCATGATATCGGGCGGCGCCGCAAGTCTGTAGGCCATGCTCGTGTCAGTGGGAATGGCGGACGCCGCGGTCTGCACAGCGGGTGCGCCTCACAACGGCGACAGCCCTGGCCAGACAGCGACCTGCACATATCGTCGGCGGTCGCGTGGCCGTTCATCCAGCACAGCGAGGTCAGCATGTTGAAAATCGGCGCGGTCATGTTCTTCACCGACTACTCGATGCAACCCGCCGAGCTCGCTCGCGTGCTCGAAGAGCGCGGTTTCGAGTCATTATGGGTGCCTGAGCACACCCATATCCCGTCCTCGAGGAAGACCCCTTATCCGGCCGGTGGTCCGTTGATCCAGCCCTATTACGACATCATGGATCCGTTCCTGGCCCTGACCGCCGCCGCGGTCGCGACCACTGACCTGCGAATCGGCACGGGGATTGCGCTGCTGCCGCAGCGTGATCCCATCGTCACCGCCAAGGTGGTGTCGACCATAGACCGGCTGTCCAACGGCCGATTCCTGTTCGGCGTCGGCAATGGTTGGAACCAGGACGAGATCGAGAATCACGGCACCGACTTCAAGCGTCGCCACAAGCTCGCGCGCGAACGCCTCGAAGCGATGAAGGCCATCTGGACCAGCCACGAGGCCGAGTA
>JAGRHX010000592.1 GCA_020444775.1 Gammaproteobacteria bacterium | reverse complement strand
GTCAACTCCGCTTTGCACAGGCGGTTGTTAAGGTACATATTGCGCAGATACCAACTGTGCATTTTCGCCGGCATGCGGGTGGAATCTGAATTCCAGTAAAGCAGATCGAATGGAAAGGGTTCCTTGCCCAGCAGATAGTTGTTGACGTAGAAGGACCAGATCAGATCGTTGGCCCGGATCGCCCGGGTCGCGTCATAGAGCGTCCGCCCGTCCAGATAGCCATCATTGTCGATCTGCGCCTCCAGCTCCGGCAGGCTCTTCTCGTTGATGAACAGCTTCAGCTCGCCCGCGTCCTTGAAGTCGACCATGGTGGTGAGCAGGGTCGCGCTCTTCACCCGCTTGTCCTGCTTGCCGGCCATATAGGCGAGCATCGCCGCGGTCAGGATCCCCCCCAGGCAGTAGCCGACGACGTTCAGCTCCGGCTCGCCCGTCGCCTCGAGCACCACGTCGACGGCGTCGACCGCGCCTTCGAGCAGATAGGTGTCGAAGCTGGCATCGGCCAGCGACCGGTCCGGGTTGACCCAGGAGACCACGAACACCGTCTGCTCCTGCGACACCAGCCACTCGATGAACGAGTTGCCGGGCCTCAGATCGAGGATGTAGAACTTGTTCATCCAGGGCGGTATGACCAGCAGCGGCCGCTTGCAGACCTGCTCGGTGACCGGCTCGTACTGCAACAGCTCGAACAAGCGGTTGCGATAGATGACCTTCCCGGGTGTTACGGCCAGCGTCTCCCCGACCTTGAACGCGCTCTTGTCGACCATCGCGATGTCCAGTCGCTCGTTGGACCGGGACAGATCGTCGATCAGGTTCTTGAGTCCGGAAACGAGATTGGCGCCGCCGGATTCGATGGTCGCCCGCAACACCTCCGGGTTGGTCAGCGCGAAGTTGGTGGGCGAGGCGGCATCGATGATCTGACGGACCACGAAGTCGAGCCGGGCACGGGTCGAGTCGTCCAGCCCATCGGCCGTCTGGACCATGTCCAGCATCACCTTGCCGGTGGCCAGATAGGCCTGTTTGAGCGCCTCGAAGAGTGGATTCTTCGACCAGCTCTCGTCCTTGAAGCGCCGGTCCTGGTTCTGCGACGCAGACTCGTCGTGCTCGGTCTCCATCCCCAGCATCCGCGCGTAGACGTCGAAGTACTGCTTGAGCAGGTTGGTCTGGGCCGCGCTCAGCGCGCTCGGGTCGCGCATGAGGCTCTGACCGAGCTGGGCGAAGGCCTCCTGCGCGCCGAGCGGATCGCTGACCCGTTTGCCCTGCTCCTCGAGCATGCGTCGGGACGAGGCCAGCCAGGCCTCACCGATCTTCTGTTGCGCCTCGAGCCAGACGTTGGAAGCTTCCAGCATCGACATGCCGTCTCGCTTGCTCGCCGGCTGCTTGTCGCCGCTCGGGTTCTTGGCCTTGCTCATATCGCCCCCATGATCCGCTTCGTGTCTCGCCAAGGCAGTGGCTACGGTCGTGACCTTCCGGCTGCAGTTTAATCCCTGTAGGGATCGTTCACCGATACAAGCCCGGCGCTGCAACCGCGCAGGGTCCCATGCGTATCCTCGCAGGGTATCGTGTAGCTCGACTGGAGAGGTTGCAGCGCGGTGACGTGTCTGGAACACGCTGGTATGCTGCGATGCAACATGACGTATTCTGCCGAAATCGTTTGTGCATCGCAACAGAGGGCGCACCCACGCACGCGGCAGGCGTCGTGAGACCCGCGTCGCGATCGGCCGCGCGCAGCGTTCCGATCCCGCCCGCCACAGCCACCCTCGATGGTCGCCAATCTGACGCCCGAATCTGCCCGGACCGAAGCATGCCCCTCACACCCAGCACCCCCCGACGCCCGCTGCACGAGCGACGCATCCACTGCGCCGGCTACGAGCGAGAGGACGGTCTGTTCGACATCGAAGCCCATCTGTTCGATGCCAAGCAATACCCTTTCCACAGCGACTGGCGCGGGCCGATGCCACCCGGCACGCCGGTACACGATATGTGGCTTCGCGTGACCATCGACGCCCAGATGGTCATTCACGACGTGCAAGCCGGCATGGATCACTCACCCTACCCGCTGTGCCCGGCCATCGTCGGCAACTTCAAGCGTCTGGTCGGTCTGCGCATCGCGCCCGGTTTCCGCCGCGAGGTGCACAAGCGGGTCGGCCGGCTACAGGGTTGCACCCATCTGGTCGAGTTGCTCGGACCGATCGGAACCACCGCCTACCAGACCCTGACTCGTGAGGACGCAGCGCCGCAGCCGATCGGCACACGGCAGCGACCTTATTGGCTCGACACCTGTCACGTGCATGCGCTGGACAGCCCGGTCACCCGCCAGGAGTGGCCGGAGTTCTATACCGGCGACTGATCAGCGTGCCTTTGGCAACGGGGGCCCGGCCATGACCGATACCCGACGCACGAACCGAGAACGAATGAACCAGACGGTGGACGAGATGCTCGTCGACGCGGTGGGCACCTGCCACGTGCCGGCCACGAATGGCGCGCGGATCGTCTCGTTGGTGCCCAGTCTCACCGAGCTGCTGTTCGACCTGGCGCTCGGTGAGCAGCTGGTCGGACGCACCGGCTACTGCGTGCATCCGGCCGATGCCGTCGCAGCGGTCGCCGAGGTCGGTGGCACCAAGCAACCGGACCTGGCGCGGATCGGCGGGCTTGGCGCCACCCACGTGTTGATGAACGTGGACGAGAATCGGCGCGAGGATGCGCAAGCGTTGGCCGAGATGGGCATCGTGGTGGTCGCGACCCATCCATTGCACCCGCTGGACAACCCACCGCTGTACCGTCTGCTGGGCGCATTGTTCGACCGTCGCGCGCAGGCCGAGGCGCTGGCCACGAGCTTCCACCAGGCCTACGACGCGCTGCTCGAGCAGCGTGTCGGCGCGACTGAACGTCGGGTCCTCTATCTCATCTGGCGTAAACCGTACATGAGCGTATCGACCCCAACCTATATCTCCCGGATGCTGGCACTTGTCGGGCTGAGGACCGTGCCAGAGGGCAGCGAGCAGCGCTATCCTCGGATAGACCTGGACGCGGGTCTGGCGCGCGGACTCGACTGGATCCTTCTGTCCAGTGAGCCGTTCCCGTTCGCGGACAAGCATCGCACGGAGATCGAGGACCGACTCCACGCGGCCATGCCGGGCGAAACCCTGCCACGTATCACCTTCATCGACGGAGAGATGATGAGCTGGTACGGCAGCCGCGCGATCAGCGGTCTGCGCTATCTCGGGCGCTTCGCCCGTTGCCTGGACGACATCGAAGCCGGGCGTCGCACGGCCG
>JAGRHX010000591.1 GCA_020444775.1 Gammaproteobacteria bacterium | reverse complement strand
CTCTCATAGCCTCGGCGATGGTCGCACCGGCTCCCAGCAGTAGTTGTCATGGATCCAGCCCCCATGGATCACTCCCCCTTGGATCAATCCCATGGATCTGCAGCTTGGGTTCGGCGCAGTCGGCCGGCACCACGCCTGGCGCGCCGGCTGCCGAGTCGGTTCGGACACGAGCGCGGGAAGACGAGTGACGAGCGACCGGTCCGCCGCGGTCCGGCGTTGACGACGTCGACGGCATCCATCCGCGTGGAATAAGAAAACACCGTGTTGAAGCTGCATCGGATGCGTGCGGATGCGGGTCGTTCAGACAATGTTATTTGCCCCCGTAGTGTGAGCCGTTTCAACTTTCCTGTGTCATTCCTGTGTTGGGATCCGCAGCCGCAGCAATGCGACTCAGATGACGTGGGGGGCTAACTAAAAAATGCATAAGTTTCCAAGAGAAAGAACCGAGTCGGACAGCCTGGGCGCCAGGTTGACGAGGGTTCGCCTGAGAAAGGGTCTTACTCAACACCAGCTTGCGCATACCGTGGGAACCAGCCAGGCAGTGGTCCAACGCATCGAGACCGGCAAGTGCAAGCACCCGAGGAATATCGATCAGATTGCTGACGCGCTCTCGGTCAGCCCGGCGTGGCTGATGTACGGCGTCGAGGTCATGGACGGCATAGAGCAGGAGGCAGTGGAGACCGCACGGGCCTGGTCCAAGCTCGAAGAGCCACACCGTTCGGCGCTCAAGGAGATGATCCTGAAGATTGCTCGCGAGGACCCGGCGCACTGAATCCGGTGCCTCACGAACGAGGGTAGGCCAGGGACGGCCGAACATCACCACCGCATGCCGCGCCGGCCCCCGTCTTTACCGGCGCCCGCCGCCTGCCGCCGCGCCTCTCGGGCGCCCGGCGTCTGCGTCACCAGCTTCCCCGTCACGGGCGTTTCTGTCAGCAGCGCGGGACGTGCGTCTCCGCATCCCGGAGGGTAGTCAGGTCCGACCCGTGCCGCCGTCGTCCTCCGCTCCGGCGAAGCCACTTTGCCGCCAGGCCTCATAGCAGGCGATGGCGACCGCGTTGGACAGATTGAGACTGCGATTGCCCGGTCGCATCGGCAGTCGCAGCGTCGCGGTGACCGAGTCCTGCTCCAGGACCATGGCCGGCAGCCCGCGTGTCTCCGGACCGAACAGCAGGGCGTCTCCCGGCGCGAACCCGACCGAGGTATAGCACCGTGAGGCGCGGCGCGAGAAGGCGTACAGGTTGGCAGGAGCGAGTGTCTGCAGACAGTCGTGCAAGGAGGGATGGGTCCGGACAACGGTCAGCTCGTGGTAGTCGAGCCCGGCGCGTCTCAGCCGCGGCTCGTCGAGCTCAAATCCCAGTGGCTCTATCAGGTGTAACCGGGTCCCGGCGTTGGCGCACAGCCTGATAACATTGCCGGTATTGGGTGCAATCTCCGGCTCGAACAGGATGATGTCAAACATGAGCGATCAATCGATGGACATCCGGCCCGACCTGGGGGCGGACGCTGCCGCCAGTGCCGCGTTGCGTTCGCGGCTGTGTGGTCTGAGCTTGAACAGCCCTATCGTCCTGCTGTCGGGCTGCGTAGGCTTCGGCGAGGAGTATACGCGGGTGCGTGGCTTCTCGAACCGCGACGTGGGCGCCATCTGCCTGAAGGGCACTACCCTCAACCCGCGTCTGGGCAACGAGCCGCACAGGATCTACGAGACCGCCAGCGGCATGCTCAACTCGATCGGTCTGCAGAACCCCGGGGCACGCGCGGTGGTGGATCGGATCCTGCCGACCCTGGATTTCAGTGAGACCCGCTTCATCGCCAACGTTTCCGGTGCTTCGCTCGAAGAATATGCCGAGGTCACCGGGATCTTCGATGATTCGCCGGTCGACGCGCTGGAGATCAATATCTCCTGTCCGAACGTCAAGGAAGGTGGCGCCGCCTTCGGCAACGATCCCGAGATGTCGGCGCGGGTGGTCGAGGCCTGCAGGCGTCGAACCAGCAAACCGATCATCACCAAGCTGTCCCCCAACCAGACCGACATCGCCGACAATGCCCGACGCTGCATAGAGGCTGGCACGAACGGGTTGTCCGTGGTCAATACCTTCATGGGCATGGCCATCGATATCGAGGCCCGGCGGACGGTCATCGGCAGCAACCAGGGCGGGCTGAGCGGACCGGCGGTCAAGCCGCTGGCCTTGCTGAAGGTGCATCAGGTCTATCAGGTCGCGCGATCGCACCAGGTACCGATAATCGGGCAAGGGGGCATCCAGAACGCGACCGACGCCATCGAGTTCCTGCTTGCCGGCGCGACGGCGGTTGGTGTGGGCACCGCGCTGTTCTACGACCCGTTGGTGTGCCAGTCGATCAACGCGGGCATCGTCGACTATCTGAAGCGCCACGGCATGTCGAACGTGTCGGAGCTGACCGGTGCCCTGCAGCTCAATCAGGGGGCGGAGGCCTGGCGAAGCGTCGCCTGAGGGCCGCTTGCTTCGGGCCTCGTCGGTGGCCGCCTTCAGGACTTCTGCAGGCGCTTGAGGAACACCCGCATCTCGCGTTCGGCCTGCTTGTCACCACGTGCCTGCGCGCAGGCAATTCCGTCCGTAAAGGCCTGGCGCGCCTCGTCCACGCGCTGTAGCTCTGCGAGCGAGCGGCCGAGCTGCTTCCAGGCCGCCGAGTAGCGTGGATCCTGCTCGAGCGCACGCTGAAGATGTGGCAGCGCGCGCTCGTGCTCGCCGGAACCGGCCAGCGCGCTGGCCAGCGTGAATCGCAACAATGCCGAATCCTGGCCCTTGTCGAGCATCGACTGCAGCTTGGTGATCATGTCGGGTCCAGACATCGATAGCCCTATACGACAGCCCTGTACGCAGGCACCGGGTGAATGTACGGCGCACTGAGAAAGGCGGGCTAACTCCGCCAGAAGGCCGGTGAGAGTATCACCAGGACCGTAAATACCTCGAGCCGCCCGAGCAACATAGCCGCGCACAGCAGCCATTTTGCCGAGTCACTGATCTCGCCGTAATGGGCACCAACGTCACCCAGTCCCGGTCCCAGGTTGTTCATGCAGGCGGCGACCGCGGAGAAGGCCGTGATCTGGTCGAGGCCGGTCGCCATCAGACCCAGCATCAGCACGCAGAAGGTGCCGACGTAGGCGGCAAAGAATCCCCAAACCGCGTCCATGACGCGGTAGGGCATGAAGGTGCCTCCGACCTTGATGGTGATCTCGGCGTTGGGGTGGATGAGCCGCATGATCTCGCGTCCCCCCTGCTTGAGCAGAAGTAGCACACGAATCACCTTCAGGCCACCGCCTACAGAGCCTGCACAGCCGCCGACGAAGCTCGCAAACAGCAACAGCACCGGCAGGAACCCGGGCCAGATGTAATAGCCATGGGTGGTGAAGCCGGTGGTGGTGGCGATCGAGACGGTCTGAAACAAGCCATAGCGCAAGGCATCGAGTGGGTTCTCGAAGGTCGCGGTGGTGAACAGAGAGACCGAGGTGATGACCGTGACCAGCATCAGCAGCACGGTATAGAAGCGGAACTCCGAGTCCTGCAGGTAGATGCTCCACTGACGGGCGCGCCAGACCATGAAATGCAGCGCGAAATTGATCCCGGCCAGGAACATGAAGACCACTGCGACCATCTCCACCAGCGGACTGTCGAAGTATCCGAGGCTTTCGTCGTGGGTCGAGAAGCCGCCGATGGCGACGGTGGAGAAGCTGTGCGAGATCGCGTCGAACAGGTCCATGCCCGCCAGCAGATAGCCCAGCGTGCACAGCACCGTGAGCCCCAGATAGATGTACCACAGGGCCTTTGCCGTTTCGGTGATTCTCGGTGTCAGCTTGTTGTCCTTGAGAGGGCCGGGCGTTTCGGCGCGATACAGCTGCATGCCACCGATGCCGAGCATGGGGAGCACGGCGACCGCGAGCACGATGATGCCCATGCCCCCCAGCCATTGCAGGAGCTGCCGATAGAAGAGCACGGCCTTTGGTAGCCCATCGATACCGGTGATGACGGTTGCACCGGTCGTTGTAAGCCCGGAGATGGATTCGAAGACGGCATCCGCCGGTGGCATGTGCGGCCGGTCAGCCAGCATCAGCGGCAGGCTCCCGGACAGGCCGAGCGCCGTCCAGAACATGACGACGACGATGAACCCGTCGCGCACCCGCAGATCCCGACGCACGTGACGCGCCGGTAGCCATAGCGCCAGACCCGAGCAGAGGATGAACAGCAAGGCGCTCAGGAACGCTAGCAGCGAGCCGTCCTCGTAATACCAGGAGACGACCATGGGCGGGATCATGGTCGTGCTGAACAGCGCGAGCAGCACGCCGAGCAGACGTTGTATCGAGAGGAATTGCATGGTCCGTGCGCGATGCCCGGCGTCAGATGAACGTCAGTCCGACCTGGAAGAGCTTTTCCACCTCGGCAACTCGCCGCTTGTCGGACATGAACATGATCACGTGGTCGTCCGCCTCGATGACGGTCTGATCGTTGGCGATGATGACCTCTTCAGCGCGAACGATGGCGTCGATGGTCGCGCCCTTGGGCAGACTGATCTCGCTGACACTGCGCCCCACCACGCGTGACGTGCGCCGGTCACCGTGAGCAACGGCCTCGATACTCTCCGCGGCACCGCGACGCAGGCTGTGGACGACGACCACGTCGCCACGGCGCACGTGCGCGAGCAGACTCCCGATGGTGGCCTGCTGGGGTGATATCGCGATATCGATGATGCTGCTCTGCACGAGATCTACATAGGCACTACGGTTGATCAGCGCCATCACCTTGCGTGCGCCCATGCGTTTGGCGAGCATCGCGGCAAGGATGTTCACCTGATCGTCGTTGGTGACCGCGCAGAAGACGTCGGTGTTGTCGATGTTCTCCTCGCGCAGCAGATCCTCGTCGGCGGCGTCGCCCTGCAGGACGATGGCCTTGTCCAGCTGCCGGGCGATGGCCTTGGCGCGTAGCACACTGTGCTCGATGACCTTGACGTTGTAGTTCTGCTCGAGCTTGCCGGCCAGATGCACGCCTATGTTGCCACCGCCGGCAATCATCACGCGACGCACCGTCTGCTCTTGCTTGCGGACCACGCCGAGCAGCTTCTGGATGTGCTCGGTAGCGGCGACGAAGAACACCTCGTCGCCGGCCTCGATCACGGTCTCGGGCAGCGTGTCGACCGCGCGCTCGCGCCGATACAAGGCCGCTACCCGGGTTTCGATGCTGGGCAGGACCTGACCCAGACTGCCAATCGTCTGACCCGTGAATGGTCCGCCATAGGTCGCCTTGAGACCGACCAGCCGCACACGGCCGCCGGCGAAGTCCAGCACCTGCAGCGCGCCCGGGGTGTCGATGAGCTTGACGATGTGCTCCACGACCAGCTGCTCGGGGCTGATCAGATAGTCGATCGGCATGGCGTCGACCGCGAACAGATCGCGGAACTCCAGGTACTCGGGGGCGCGTACCCGGGCAATCTTGGTCGGCGTGTTGAACAGCGTGTACGCCACCTGGCAGGCAACGATGTTGGTCTCATCGCTGTTGGTCACGGCCACCAGCATGTCCGCATCCTCGGCCCCTGCTCGACGCAACACCGCCGGGTGCGAGCCGTGACCGTTCACGGTGCGCAGGTCGTAGTGGTCCTGCAGGGTACGCAGGCAATCCGGGTCGGTATCGACGACGGTGATATCGTTGGCCTCGTTGACCAGCGATCCGGCCACAGAGCTGCCCACCTGTCCGGCGCCGAGGATGATGATTTTCATAGGCCGCTATCGTGCGTCTTGGAATCCGTTGGCCACCGCGCCGCCCGGACTCGCACGGACGCAGTCCTCCAGTCCAGCGCGCGCCGGGTCGGGCGCGGCGACAACCGTCGGCGGGCGCGAAACGGCATGCGAATTCGTGCCCGGTGAGGGGTCAACCTCCGGTGATCTGCTTCGGATCGATGTTGAGCGACTTGAGCTTGCGATACAAATGCGTTCGCTCGAGTCCGATCCGGTGCGCGACACGGCTGATGTTGCCTCCTTCGCGTCGGATCTGCTCCTCCAGATACTGTCGCTCGAATTGCTCGCGTGCTTCCTTGAGGGGCAGGTCTATGCCGATCACCCCGCCGCCGTCTTGCAGCTGCACGGCCTCGGTCAAGGCCTCGTCGATCTCCGGGATCTGAACTTCCGATTCCGACCCCAGGATCAGCAGGCGCTGCAGCAGATTCACCAGCTCGCGTACATTGCCCGGCCACCCGTGGTTGCGCAAGCGATTCTGGGCCGCCACGGTGAAGCGTCGGTAGGCCAGGTTCTGCTCGGTGACCAGGCGGTCCAGGTAGTGATCGACCAGCTCGGGTATGTCCTCGACGTGCTCGCGCAACGGCGGAACCTCCAGCGGCAACACGTTGAGGGCGAAGAACAGGTCGTTGCGCAGCCGACCCAGGCTCACCGCGCGGGACGGGTCGGGGCCGGTCGAGACGATGATGCGGATATCGGCCTGTTGCATGCGGGTGCCGTCCAGACGCAGGTACTTGTCCTGCTGTAGCAGACCGACCAGACGTAGCTGGGTCTCCGGGTCCAGGTCGCTGACGCCCTTGAGGTACAAGGTGCCACCGCGGGCTCGCTCGATGGCGCCCACGCTGATGCGTTCACCCTTCTCGCGACCGAACAGCTCGGCGGTCGCGCCCTTGCCGAGTCCCGCCGCGGTCACCGTGACGAAGGGGCCGGATTTCCTCGTGCTCTGGTCGTGGATGAAGCGGGCGAACACCGAGCGACCGCTGCCGGCTTCACCGGATATCAACACCGGCGCGCTGTGCTGGGCGATGCGCACGGCCTTCTCACGCAGGTTCTGCATGATCTGGCTGCGGCCGATGGGATCGGCGAGCGGCTTTATCTCGCGGCGTGGCTCGCTTGGTGGCAATGACGGTCCGGACGCGGCTTCGAGGGCGCGCTTCACGGTCTGTAGCAGCTTCGACATCGACAGCGGCTTCTCGATGAAATCGAAGGCGCCCAGGCGGGTAGCCTCGACCGCGGTCTCCACCGTGCCATGACCCGACATCATGATCACCGGCGTATCGTGGCTGCCGCTGCTGCTCCACTCCTGAAGCAGGCTGATGCCATCGGTATCGGGCATCCAGATGTCGAGCAGG
>JAGRHX010000590.1 GCA_020444775.1 Gammaproteobacteria bacterium | reverse complement strand
TGTACAGCCCCGATGCGGCCATCGACCGGGCGCTGGCGGGCTATGCCGGGCGACCCTTCGTGCTCGCCGATACCCAGGACAATCCCGGCGCGGGTGGGGCATCGGACACGGTCGGGCTGCTCGAGGCGCTGGTCCGCAATCGCGCCGACCGGGCCGTGCTGGCGATGCTCTACGATCCGCCAGCGGCGCTCGCCGCCCACAACGCCGGGGTCGGCTCGTCGCTGAATCTGTCGCTGGGCGCGTCCTCCGGGCAACCCGGCCATCAGCCGCTGCAGCTGGAGGTGCGGGTCGATGCGCTGAGCAACGGTGAGTTCATCGGCACGGGCCCGATGAGCATTGGCGCGCGATTTCGCATGGGGCCGACCGCGGTGCTCGCCCGCGGCGGCGTGCGGGTCATCGTCACCAGCGCGATCACCCAGGCCAAGGACCAGGCGATGCTCCGCCATATCGGTATCGATCCGACCGTGGAGCGGATCGTGGCGCTGAAGAGCAGCGTCCACTTCCGCGCTGACTTCCAGGCCATGGCCGAGGAGGTGCTGGTGGTGGAGTCACCGGGGCCGAACGTGGCCAATCATCTGAACATGGACTACCGACATCTGCGCGAGGGCTTGTTGCTGACCCCGGACGGGCCCGCCTATCACGCTCCGGCTCGTGGCTAGCGACGCGTGTCAGTGGTCCCGGCGCGACGGGCTATAGTGGCGCTCCAGGTGGAAGAACCGCGCAACGATCAGGAGTGACCCATGCAGGTGGTGATGTGTGAGCGATACGGCGGCCCCGAGACGCTGGTGATTCAAGAGGTCGCCACACCTCGTCCCGGCCCGGGCGAGGTGAGGATACGGCTGCGCGCCCGCGGTGTGAGCTTCAGTGACGTGCTGCGTATCGCCGGCCAGTATCACGTCAAGACCGAGCCGCCGTTCATCCCCGGTGGCGAGGCCGCCGGCGAGATCGTCGAGCTGGGCGACGGCGTCGACGGTCTGGCCATCGGCGACCGGGTGTTGTGTGGCGGCGGCTTCGCAGAGGAGACGGTGCAGGCGGCGAGCAGCGTGGTGCGGCTGCCCTCCAACGTGCCCTTCGAGGCGGCCGCGGCTTTCAGGTCCAACTACACGACCGCGTTCTACGCGCTGCAGCGTGGCCGATTGCAGCCCGGTGAAACGCTGCTGGTGCACGGCGCTGCCGGTGGGGTGGGGCTCGCCACCGTCGACATGGGCAAGCTGATGGGGGCCCGGGTCGTTGCCACCGCGCGCAACGCCGAGCGTCTGGCGGTGTGCAGCCAGCTCGGCGCCGACCACATCGTGGATTACAGCGACGGCTTTCGCGAGGTGGTCAAGTCCCTGACCGACGACCGCGGTGCCGATGTGATCTTCGATCCGGTCGGTGGCGACGTGTTCGACGAGTCGATGCGCTGCGTGGCGCCGTTCGGCCGGATCCTGGTGGTCGGCTTCACCAGCGGTCGCGCGGCGCAGGCCAAGACCAATCATCTGCTGGTCAAGGACGCCGAGGTGATCGGCTTCACCATCGGTGCGCTCAACCGTCTGGACCCGGCCTGGGCGGCGCGCAATCTACAGGTGCTGATCGGCTGGCTGGCCTCGGGTCGGATCCACCCGTATCACTCGCACAGCCTGCCGTTGACCCAGGCCGCCGAGGCTATGCGTTTGATCGTCGATCGCCAGGTGATCGGCAAGGTGCTGTTGACCTGATCCGGCTCGTGAGCGGTGACCAGCGGCGTCGATTCGAAACCGACGCGCCGGTCTCGCGTCCCGTTCAGATCACGCCTTCGGACTTCAGCCTTGCCAGCTCCTCGCTGCTCTTGCCGAGCAGACCGCCGTAGACCGCCTCGTTGTGCGCGCCCAGCGCCGGGCCGAGGCTCTGCACACGGCCCGGGGTGCCGAGCAGCTTGGGGATGACGCCCGGCATCGGCACCTCACCGGCCTGCGGATCCTGATAACGCAGCAGGCTCTCGCGAGCCGCGTAGTGCGGATCGTCGGCGATGTCGGCGGCGGTGTAGATGCCGCCCACGGGCACGTTGGCCGCGACCAGCTTCTGCTCTACCTCGCGGAAATCGCGCGCACCCACCCACTCGGCGAGCAGCGCCTCCAGCTCGTCGGCTCGGGCCATGCGCGCGGTCGCCGCGGCATAGCGTGGGTCGGTGGCGAGCTCGGGTTGCTCCATGGCCTCGGCAAGGCGTTGGAAGACCTTGTCGCCGCCGGCCGCGATCTGCACGTAGTGGCCGTCGCGGGTCTCGAAGGTGCCGGCCGGCGCGAAGGTCGGGTTGCGATTGCCGATACGCTCGCGGATCGCGCCGGTCCTTGCATAGTTGGCAACCAGATCGGCGGTGATCCGGAACATCGGCTCGTACAAGGCCAGATCGATGACCTGGCCGCGACCGCCGTTGGCATCGCGTTGATAGAGCGCCAGCATGGTGGCGAAGGCACCGAAGGTCGCGGTGTTGTAATCGGCGGTCGGGAACGCCGGTCTGACCGGGAAGCGATCCGGGAATCCGGTCGGGTACATATAGCCGGAGAAGCCCAGGGCGATCCGATCGTAGCCGGGTCGTTTCGAGTACGGACCGCTCTGGCCGTAGCCGGAGACTCGCAGCATGATGAGCTTGGGATTGATGGTGCTCAATGCCTCGAAGCCCAGATCCCAGCGCTCCAGGGTGCCGGGTGTGAAGTTCTCGATCAGCACGTCGGCCTGGCCTACCAGCTCCTTGAGCAGGGCCTGACCGGCCGGCACCCGCAGGTTCAAGGTGACCGAGCGCTTGTTGCGCGCGTCGATGGCCCACTGCAGCTGACGTATGTCGGCGGAGCCGCCGTCGCCCTCGCTGGCACTGGACAGACCGCGCAGGTTGTCACCGCGACCGGGTTGCTCGACCTTGATGACCTCGGCGCCGAAGTCGCCCAGCAAGGTGGCCGCGAACGGGCCGGCAATCAGCGTACCGATGTCGAGTACGCGGATACCGGCCAGGGGCAGTGGTGTAGGCTCGCTCATGGTTGTCCTCTGGTGGGTGTCCTCGGGGCCAATGCAGACGATCGTCGCAGGCGCTTACACGAAAACTCGATTCGAAGGTGGCCGGCGGGTGGCGGGCCACGAGTCGGCTGGATCTTCTCACATTCGCCCGATGTCTTGTGGTGGACGCGTCGTCGGGTCATCAACGCAGCCGATTCAAGCAGTTCGTGGAGGCAACGAGGCCATGAATGAAGCGAGGCACGCGGCGCACCTGGAGGTCGCCCAGGTGCGGCGACTGGCGCTCGCCCGGGCGGGCCTGCTGGCGCCGGAACTGACCGGTCTGCCGGCACGCGCCGCCGGTCAGGGACGGCGCGGCCGAGAGCGCGCGCATGCGGTGATCGATCGTTTCGGCTATCTGCAGCTCGACTCGGTGCCGGTCAGCGGCGCGCGTACCCACGGCATCGTGCTCGCCTCGCGGCTGAGCGGCTTCGACGCCACGTTTGCCGAGACCTTGTTGGGCGCGGGCGAGCCGTTGTTCGAGTACTGGGGGCACGAAGCGTGCTGGATGCCCCTTGCGCTGTATCCGGCCTTCGAGTTCCGGCGCACGGCATACCGGGTGCATCCGTGGTGGGGCGACGTGCTCGGAGAGCATCGTCGCCTGGCCGACGACCTGCTACGCCGCATCGAGCAGGAGGGTGCGCTGCGCTCGGTCGACCTGGAGGGACGCAGCGGGCAAGGCATGTGGCAGACCAAGCTGACCAGCAAGGTCGCCGAGGCGCTGTGGTCGGCGGGCCGCCTGGCAGTGGCCGAGCGGCGTGGCTTCCTGCGCAGCTTCGATCTGGTCGAGCGGGTGATACCGGACGCGGTGCGGGAGACCCGGATCCCCACCGAGCAGGCCTTCGAGCTGCTGTTGCTGAAGGCCCTGGACGGCCATGGTTGGGCGACCACCGGGACCCTGGCCGCGACCTGGCGGCTACGCAACTGCCGGCCAGACATCGATGCCGCGCTGGCGGCGCTGGTCGAGTCCGGGCAGATCCTGCCGTGCGGACTGCGGCTCGGCCCGCGTGTGATATCGGGCTGGATCCGCACCGAGCACCTGGAGCTCATCGACGCGCTGATGCGTCTGCGGCCGCGGCGCGATCGCGGCGTGCTGCTCTCGC
>JAGRHX010000589.1:351-2036 GCA_020444775.1 Gammaproteobacteria bacterium | reverse complement strand
GCTATCGCTATCTGGCGGAATCGATTCGCATGCATCCAGATCAGGCAAGTCTGGCCGGCATGATGGCGCTGGCTGGATTCGAGCGTTGTGAATGGTTCAACCTGACCGCCGGGGTCGTTGCCCTGCATCGCGGTTACAGACTATGAGCCATGTACCGCTGAAGCTCGTCGAAGGTGCCTTGAACGCGGCGTTGAAGCTCGATCCGGAACGTGAGCAGATACTGCAGCCACTGACCGGTCGACTCATCGGTATCGATCTGGAAGGGGTGGGGCTGCAGATACTGGTGTCTGTGCAGAAGGACTCGATACGTCTGTATGACGATGTGTCCATGCAGCCGGACGTCTGGTTGCGTGGTACGCCACCCGCATTGCTGGCGCTTGCTCGTGGCCAGCGTGGGCCCGGCATGTCGCGCGCCGGTATCTCCGTGAGCGGTGATCTGGGTGTGCTCGAATCGCTGGAGCGAGCGCTCGGCCGTCTGTCTTTCGATTGGGAAGAACCCCTCGCACGCCTGTTCGGCGATCCGGTCGCGGCCGGCCTCGCGGCTGGACTGCGTCGTCTGGCCGGGGGGGCGCGACGACTGGGCAGCGCGTTCGCAGACAATGTCGTCGAGTTCGTTCGCGACGAGTCCGGGTGGATCGCCGACCGTGACGAGATGGAGCAGTTCGTGGTCGAGGTCGACAGGCTGCGCGACGACGTGGCTCGACTGGAGAAGCGGCTCCAGCTCCATGAGCAACGCTCCGGCGGTCGCGTAGGCTCGCGGCCGGATGTGCCCGGTGACGATGCCGGCGGGCGGGCGCCTCGATCGTGAGCCGGGCCCTGCGTCAGGCCCTGCGGCTGCTGCACATCAACCGTGTGTTGGTGCGACATGGTCTTGACGATGTCGTGCTGACCCTGCGCATCTTCCAGCCGGTCAATTTCCTGCGCTTCCTCCTGCCCTGGAACTGGCGTCGTCGCTTCGAGCAGCCACGCGCGGTGCGTTTGCGCAGGGCGCTCGAGGACCTCGGTCCGGTATTCGTGAAGTTTGGCCAGATGCTATCGACCCGACAGGATCTGTTGCCGCTGGACATGGCGCAGGAGCTGGCCAGCCTGCAGGATCGGGTGCCGGCGTTCCCCTCGGTGGTGGCGCGTGCGATCATCGAGCGGGAGCTCGGGGATTCGATACAGAGCACCTTCCGCAGCTTCGACGACAAGCCTCTGGCGTCGGCTTCGATTGCCCAGGTCCATGCGGCGACCCTGCACGACGGTCGCTCGGTGGTGGTCAAGGTCGTGCGTCCGGATATCGCGCGCACCATCCGAGGCGACATCGATCTGCTGTACGCGATCGCCGATCTGGCCGAGCGCTACTGGCGCGAAGGGCGCCGCCTGCACGTGCGCGAGGTGGTGGCGGAGTTCGAGCACATCCTCTTCGACGAGCTGGATCTGATGCGGGAGGCCTCGTCTGCATCGCTGTTGCGGCGTAACTTCGAGGGCTCCGAGCTGCTCTACGTGCCGGAGGTCATCTGGCCACTGACTCGATCCAAGGTCATGGTGATGGAGCGCATCAGCGGGATCCCGATCGGGGAGGTCGACAGGCTGCGCGAGCTCGGTGTGGATATGCGGGTGCTTGCCGAGCGTGGCGTGGAGATCTTCTTCACCCAGGTGGTGAAGCACAACTTCTTTCATGCCGACATGCATCCGGGCAACAT
>JAGRHX010000589.1:0-319 GCA_020444775.1 Gammaproteobacteria bacterium | reverse complement strand
TCGCGGTCGATTTCGGCATCATGGGAAGCCTGACGCCGGAGGACAAGAGCTACCTGGCGGAGAATTTCATCGCTTTCTTCAATCGCGACTACCGACGCGTGGCCGAATTGCACCTGATGTCGCGCTGGGTGCCGGCGGAGACCCGGGTCAACGAGCTGGAAGCGGCGATCCGTAGCGTCTGCGAACCTGTCTTCGAAAGGCCGCTGTCGGAGATATCCTTCGGTAACCTGCTGCTTCGCTTGTTCCAGACGGCGCGACGCTTTGACATCGAAGTGCAGCCGCAGCTCGTGCTCTTGCAGAAGACCCTGCTCAACATCGA
>JAGRHX010000040.1 GCA_020444775.1 Gammaproteobacteria bacterium | reverse complement strand
TCAGCCCCGCCGACGCCGCGGAGCAGGTCCGCGAAGCTCTCTACGGCGAGGTCGTGGATACGGTGAACCAAGGAGTGCGGCAGTACGACCTCGTCGTGCGGCTCGCACCCGAGGAACGCGAGTCCATCCGGCAGGTCCGCGACCTGCTGCTCAGGGGCCGGGGAGGGGCCACCGTTCGATTGAGCGATGTCGCCGACATCGGCCCCGAGCGATCGAGCAACCTCATCACCCGCGAGAACGCACAGCGCAAGGCGGTGGTGTCGCTCAATGTGGCCGAAGGGTCCAACTTGGGCGACTTGGTGGCCCAGGTGCAGGAGCGTGTCGATCCGATTGTCCAACGGGCCGGCATGACCGTGTCCTACGGCGGTCAGTTCGAGGCGCAGCAGTCGGCCTCCCGGACCATTCTCGTGGCGGGCGTTGCGGTCGTACTCATCATGCTCATGCTGCTCCAGATCTCGACGGGATCAATGCGGGCCGCTGTGCTTGTGATGCTCAACATGCCCCTCGCGCTCATCGGCGGCATTGCGGCGATCTATATCACCGAGGGGGGTGGGCTGGTCCACAACACCTTGGCGTTGATCGGCATCGGTGGCCCGTACATCCCGCCCGTGGTGTCCATCGCCAGCCTCGTCGGCTTCATCACCCTCTTCGGGATCGCGGTTCGTAACGGCATCCTGCTCATCAATCACTACAACCACCTCATGGAAGCCGAGGGCGTCCCCCTCGGCGAGGCCATCGTCCAAGGGTCCATGGAGCGGCTCGTGCCGATCCTGATGACCGCGATCTCGGCGGTGCTCGGGCTCGTCCCGCTGGCGTTGGCCGCGGGTGAACCGGGCAGCGAACTGCTCGCGCCCCTCGCCATCGTCACCCTCGGGGGCCTGCTGACCTCCACGTTCCTGAATCTCATTGTCGTCCCGGCGGGATACTCGCTTGTCTTCGGCCACAAGCCCGAGCGTCGTCCTGCTGGCCATCCATCCGTGCTTTCCCGGCTTGTCGGTGTGTTCCGCCGACCCAAGGCCATCACCTCGAAGGAGTCCTGAACATGAACGATCTCATCAAGATGCTCGCTGTTGCCGGTACGGCCGTCGCACTTTCGGTCTCGCTGCCTGGCTGTGGGGAGTCCTCAGAATCAGAGTCCGCCGAAGCGCACTCCGCAGACGACGGTCATGATCACGCTGATGACGGCGACGACCATGAGGGGCACGACCATGCCGAGGGTGAACACGGCGAGCACGACCACGGCGAGATGCGGTCGCTTGGCAGCGTGACGATCGCCGGAACGGCGCTGGCGGTCTCGGTATCCAGCGACATCAAGCCTTCTTCCGAAGTGCATCTCGATCTCGAAGTCGAGTCCGGGCCAATCCCCGCCGCAGTGCGTTTCTGGATCGGCGATGAGGCCGGGACGGGCGCGCTGAAATCGAAGGCGGACGCCCACGACGACCATTTCCACGGCCAGACCGAATCGCCCGCTACCATGGCCGGTGCGAGCCTGTGGATCGAGATCGAGACCGCCAGCGGCGAACGTCAGACCGCGGCCGTATCCCTCGAATAGGCATCCTCTATGAGCGGCCATGACCATCATCACGGATCCGATCTCGGAACCCGCCGGCTCGCCTGGGCCGTCGCCATCAACCTTCTGCTGACGGCGGCCCAGGTGGTCGGGGGCGTGCTGTCCGGCAGCCTTTCCCTCGTCGCCGATGCTCTGCACAACTTCAGTGACGCAGCCGGGTTGCTGCTCGCGCTGGTCGCAAGGCGGATCTCCAAGCGGCCCGCAGACGAGCAGCGTACCTTCGGCTACGGGCGAGCCGAAGTCGTCGGCGGACTGATCAACCTCACGTCCATCATGGTCATCGCGGGTTATCTGCTTATCGAGGCCGTCACCCGCACATTCGACCGGCCAGAGGTCGATGGATGGATGGTGGTGATCGTGGCCGGTTTCGCCTTGGTCGTTGATGCGGCGACTGCGTTGCTCACATACTCGATGTCCAAGGGCAGTGTGAACATCAA
>JAGRHX010000588.1 GCA_020444775.1 Gammaproteobacteria bacterium | reverse complement strand
GCCGTCAAGATGATCACCGGCGATCACGAGGCCATTGCGCGCCAGATTGCCTGCAAGCTTGGCCTCGGCGGCAACATCCTCTCCGCCGACGACGTGTTCGGGCCCACGGCGGGTGATGACATTGCCGGGCGGATTGACAGTGCCAGCGGTGTCGCACGGGTCTTTCCCGAGCACAAGTTCCGGATCGTCAGGGCACTACAGGCAGACGGTGGCCACATCGTCGGAATGACCGGTGACGGCGTGAACGACGCTCCGGCCTTGAAACAGGCCGACGTCGGCATCGCCGTCAGCGGCGCGACCGATGCGGCCCGCGCCGCCGCCGACCTGGTGTTGACGGCGCCGGGCCTGTCGGTCATCACGGCAGCCATCGAGGAGGCGCGCCGCATCTTCGAGCGCATGACCAGCTACGCGACCTACCGCATCGCGGAGACCATTCGGGTGCTGGTGTTCATGACCCTTTCGATTCTCATCTTCGATTTCTATCCCGTCACCGCGGTCATGATCGTGTTGCTTGCAATCCTCAACGACTTTCCGATCATGATGATCGCGTTCGACAACGCGGATGCCGCTCCTCAGCCCGTACGGTGGAACATGTATCGGGTCCTCACCGTGGCGACGACCCTGGGCTTGCTGGGTGTCGCCGAGACGTTCCTGCTGTTCTGGTTCATCGATGTTGTCCTCGAGCTACCGCGAGAAACCACCCAGACCCTGATCTTCCTCAAGCTGCTCGTGGCCGGGCATCTGACGATCTACGTGACACGCAACCCCCGGTGGTTCTGGTCCAAGCCGTTTCCGGCCGCGCGCCTGTTCCTGACCTCCGAAGCGACGCAGATCGCGGGAACACTGATCGCCGTGTACGGCATGGTAGTCGCGCCCGTCGGTTGGCCCTACGCGCTTGCGGTCTGGGCTTACTGTCTGGCCTGGCTGCCGGTGGAGAGCGCCGTCGCGCGGCTGGTCCGCCACGCCATCGACCTACGCGCACCGCGTCACGTGCGCCACCTGGGACGGGTGGAGGGCGCCGCGCGGTCGAGCCGCGCAAGATGAGAGCGTCTAGGCGATTCCGTGATACGCGCGCAGCTTCGAGATTCGGGTCTGCATCTCGGGGAAGAGGGCCTGCCAGGCGCGATGCATGTCGGCGAACAGGGAGGGTGTCGCCGCCCTGGCGGGCGATGGTCGGTGAGCGCCGTGCGGAAGAAGCCCTCTCAGCAGTTTGACGCCATCGCGACCTGGCTGTCCCACTCGGAGCACAGCTTTCGGAAAGACCTGCTCCCATCGCACGCTTGCTGCAGATTCATGCGCGCGGAGAACGCGGGCTGGTCGGTGGTCTCGCCATAGGCTCCGCCCGGCATTCGCGTCTTGATCCACCCCTTGGCGTCTCGGGGCTTCTCGGGATCAACCTCATCGGCTGGATCGAAGCTGAAACCCCGCTGTCCATGCAGAGAATGAGCCGCCGCGATGAACCAAGCTTCGTATTCGCGGTTCGCCATGACGACCGATGTTCGTCGGTATGGCACGCAGGTCTGGGCACGGCGAATAACCTGGGTTCCCAACTCGAATGGGCAATCATCATCGGCGTCCAACAGCACCAGGATCCAGCCGCCATCACCACACTTGGCTGCTGCAAGCTTCAAGTAGCGGCTGAACTCATCGTCGCGCTTGAGGACGCGATCCCTGTGGATTCGAATCGGTGTAAGCGGTTCGACAAACGACTCTGGCGTTCGCCATTCTTGAAGGCGCCGGAGAAGGATGGGTACTGCTGCTACCTCGCCGGCGCCTTCGACGATTGAGGCAATTCTCACGAACCCGTATCTCCGACCAGGTCGGACTGATGTTGGTTCTGGGCTGCCAACTCCCGTCGATCGGGTGCCAGCTGATCGAGGCGTAGCAGTTCACCCGCCGAGAATAGCTGGGCTCGCATGGTTTCCTGGGAGGCCTCGTCGAGGGGAGCGATACGCGTCTCGCTACCTTCGGAAATAACAGCCAAGAAGGCGTCTGGGCTCAGGCTCTGTTCGTCCAACAGATCGGGACTTTGGCTGGTGACGAGAATCTGGGTGTTATCAGAGGCGCGAGTCAGTGCCTCGCGCAAAGCGGCGCTTGCGGTCGGGTGAAGCGCGGTCTCAGGCTCTTCGATACCCACAAGTCTCGGCGAGTAGTCTCGGTTTCCCTGAAACAGTGCGACCAGGACGCCCAATGCGCGCAAGGTGCCGTCCGACATGTTCTGCGCTATGAAACGCCATGGGTATTTGGATCCGGCCATATCCTGTCGGAATTCCAGCGTTTCCATGGGGCCGACCTGCTTTCGTTCCACGCCGTGCACCATGGGCACCACGGTCTGCAGGTATTCCTCGATGATTGCTAGCTGATCCGGGGCCACCCGTTCAAGATGACCAATCACGCTAGCAATGTTTTCGCCTGCAGGCTTCAAGAGCCGTCCTTCATGCGGCTTCTGTAGTTCCCGCATCAGCTTCGGATTCAGATTGTAAAAGCCCATTGCCGTAAGCGCATCGAAGATTGGGCGAAACGCGGTCAGTCCAGAAGCTGCCACCAGAGCGAGACGGTCGGAGGTGACGGAAGGAAATGTCTCTTCACTGCTATTGCGAAGCTTGCCACGTTCTATTCTGTAGAACGGCCCCTTGCCGACGCCTTCTATAGCACATTCCTCTGTCTGTACCTCATAGCCCCGATCCTTCAGTGCGCCGACATTGAATGCGTATCGACCGCGTTGACCAGTCGGCAACTGAAACTCCAGCCGGATACCGAAGTGAGTCGGATGTCCGCTCGAACGTCGTCGGACCTCGGCCAATCCTCCACGCTCGTTCAAGGCATTGTCCAAGGAGCCGGTCAGGGCGTCGCGAATCAGGTGTAGCGCATCGAGAAAGTTGCTCTTGCCCGAACCGTTGACGCCGACCAGGTAGGTCAGCGGCCCGAGCTTGACGTCGCAATAGCCTATGCTCTTGAAATTACGCAGGACGACGCGGTTGAGAAAGGGGGGCTGGGTCATCTCAGGAGTGTCCGGGAATGGCGCGAATGGCAGCGAGAGATGTTCGTCACGGAGCACAGGTTACCTGAGAAGTGTCCCAGATGTGGTCAGGCTCCCAAGCACTGATGAGCGGCTGCCTGCTGTTGTCCTGCTGGGCTCCATGACGACAACTTCGGCATCTCACCGACCACGGGCTGGCGGTCGATTGCCAGAAGCATTCGCTGCGGCCAAGAGGAGAACTGCCTGCTCGACAATGGCGGTGTCGACACGCTCACTGGTCTCGATGCAGTTATCAGTATCTTTGGCTATGGCAGCGATGATCTCATGTATGCGAGTGCCGGCACCGGCCAGGATTACCGACTCTGACATCCTCGGGCTACCGGGGCGATAACCCGAATCGGGAGTCGCGGCTGGTCTCGCCTGCCAACATGCTCTGAGCAACTCGATGGCGTACCTGCGCTCATCCCGGTTGTGCTAAAGGCCCGCGCGGGCTTGACCGCAGCTCAATATGGTCGGTCGCCACGCACCACCACGCGGTGCACCGCGCGTGTTTCGACGCTGGCGTCATAGGGTTCCACGCAATGCAGCGTGCAACGGTTGTCCCACATCAAGACATCGTCCACCTGCCATTTGTGGCGGTAGACGAAGACTGGCTGGGTGGCGTGCGCCTCCAGCTCCTTCAGTAGCGAGTCGCTCTCGTCGCGCGGCAGGCCGATGATGTGCGAGACATGATTGCCCAGGTACAGCCCCTTGCGTCCGGTGACCGGATGGGTCCTGACCAGCGGATGCTCGACCGGTGGCGCCTCGGCGATCTCCTCGGCGGTGGCGGGACGCTCCTTGGATTTCTCCCGGCTGCGTTTCCAGTCATGCACGGCGCGCAGATTGGCGATGCGGGTCTGCATCTCGGGGGACAGAGCCTCAAAGGCTCGATGCATGTCGGCGAACAGCGTATCACCGCCCTGGCGCGCGATGGTCGGTGAGCGCAGGATCGTCGTCAATGACGGTTCGACGACGTAGGACTTGTCCGTGTGCCAGTCCAGCGTGCCCTTGTCCGGCACGGCACCGGTCGTTCTGCCATCCGCGCCGACATTGGAGAAGATCTGCACCTTGGGCAGCTGTTGATGCCGGGTGGATCGGTTGATATGACCTTCGAGCGGACCGAAGCGCTGCGCGAATGAGAGCTGCTGGTGGTCGTCGAGGGCCTGGCTACGGAACACCAGGACGTGGTGATCGATGAAGGCCTGGTGGATACGTTCGAAGACCTCGTCGCTCAGTTCCTGGCGCAGGTCTACGCCGTCGATCTGCGCACCGAAGCCGTTGGCGAAGGGTCTGACCGTCAGCGCCGTCGAACGGATGGGCGTGGTCGATGCAGAGGCCTGGGCAGATTGCGTCGTGCTCATGACAGGTACCTCCGGGATGCGAGATGCTCGCAGGGTGGGGAGCTCCGATTCTCCACGCTGAGCGGGGCTTTGCCAAGCAAGCGGGTGTGGACGACGACCATGCCCGCACGGTGCACTTGCTTGGATGCATTGCAGCAATCGCGAAACTCGAGCAGCCTGGTGAGCTCGATGGCATGCTTGCCTCAACCGACAAGCAACCGGTCGGCGTGACTTGAAGCCAAGGGGGAAACGGATATGAAAGCGGGATTCATCGGCACCGGCAGCATGGGACTGCCGCTTGCGACCAACATCCTCGACCAGGAGAAATCGTTGGTTGCGTTCGACGTCAATCCAGCGGCGACCCGGCCGCTGGCCGATCGTCAGGCCCGTATCGTCGACTCTCCGGTGGCGGTGGCCGACGAGGCCGAGATCGTGTTCGCCTGTATGCCGAGCATCGCAAGCTTCCAAGCCATCGTCGGTGGGCCTGACGGCATCGTCAACGGCAAGCGCATGCGGGTGTTCGTCAATCTGGGCACGATGGGTACCGAGGCCGTGCTCGCCGCCGAGGCGCGGCTGGCCGAGCTGGGTGTGCCGACCCTGGATTCGCCGATCACCGGCGGCGTGCAGCGGGCGCGCGACGGCGATATCACGGTGATCAGCTCCGGGCCGCGCGCGGTATTCGATCAGGCCGAGCCGCTGCTCAAATCCTTTGCCCGCGAGATCCACTATGTAGGGGACAAGGTCGGGCAGGCGCAGCTGACCAAGATCTGCAACAACATCATGTCGTTTGCAAACCTGTTCGTCGGCCTGGAGGCGCTGCTGATGGCCGCCAAGGGCGGCGTGGATCCCGAGAAGGCGCTGGCGGTGATCAACTCGGGTTCGGGTCAGAACAGCGCGTCCCTGAGCAAGATCCCGAACTTCATACTCAACCGCCGCTTCGCCGACATGCAGGCGCCGATGTACATTGCCGAGAAGGACGCCATGCTCTGGCGCATGGAGGCAGAGCGGCTCGGCGTGCCGCAGCCGGTGGGTAGCGCCGCCTACCAGACCATGCAGCAGGCGTTGGCCATGGGCTTGCGTGATGGCGATCTGAGCGAGGTCGTCAAGGTCGTCGAGCGCGCCGCCGATTTCGAGCTGCCAAAGACTCGCGACTGACGCGCGCGTGGTGCCTGCCGCGCGCTCGGCTCCTTGCTGTAGGGCGCGCGACTCAACAGCTCCTGGTGGAGGAGAATCATGAACACATCACAGCATGGTGCGCTGGCGCTGGCCGAGGAGCTGCTCGGCTTTGGCCCGAAGATGCTGGCGCAGGCCGACCACGCGCAGCTGGAGCGCCTGCTGCTGGACTGGTGTGCCGTCGTGATCAGAGGCACGCAGACACCGTGGGGTGAGAAGCTGCACAGCTGGGCGCGGGACAACGCCGGGGCCGGCGGCGCCTGGCTGGCGGGTAGCGGCACACGTAGGGCAGCGGCCGCCGCCGCCCTGGTCAATGGCACCTGCGCGCACGGCTACGAGCTGGATGACACGCACGATGATTCCATGAGTCACCCCGGCGCGGTCGTGATCAGCGCGGCCATGGCCGTCGCTGGTCAGATCGACGCAGAGGGGGGCCGGGTGCTGCCCGCCATAGTCGCCGGCTACGAAGCCATGGCGCGGATCGGCATGGCGGCCAACGCGCTCGAATCGATCCAGTTCGGCTTTCATCCGACCTCGGTGTTCGGCGGCTTCGGCGCGGCGGCCGCTGCCGCCCATCTCAAAGGTCTGTCGCCCGAGCAGCTGGCAATGGCGTGGGGACATTGCCTGTCGATGTGCGCAGGCTCGCTGCAGTTCAGCGAAGAGCCCAAGGGCACGATGGTCAAGCGCCTGCACGCGGGCTTTCCGGCGCACAACGGTGTGCTGGCCGCGGAGTTAGCCGAGCTCGGGGTCACGGCGCCGGTGCAGGCGCTAGAGGGCCGGTACGGTCTGTTCACCCTGTATGGTCGGGAACCGCGGCCGGAGCTGCTACGCAGGTCACCCGAGGCGCCCTTGCAGATCCACCGTGTTTCCATCAAACCATACTCGTGCTGTCGCAAATTCCATTCGCTGATCGACGCACTGCACGAAGCGACGGGCGGCGGTACCCTGGAACCGGACGCAATCGAATCGATCACGGTCTTCTCGCCGGCCGCCGCCATCGACCAGCACCAGCAGCGTCGACCCGATTCCGTCATGGCCGCGCAGTACTCCATGCCGTACATCGTCGGCGCCACGCTCGGCTATGGCGCGACTCGCTACGATGCCTATGAGGTCGACCATCATCGGGATGCGCGGATCCTCTCGATCATCGACAAGGTCCAGGCCGAGCGCGACCCGAGCTTCGAGTCGGACTTCCCCGCGCACATGGGCAATGCCGTATCCATCAGGCTGAAGGACGGCACGCTCAAGTCCGCGCGGGTACAGGACAGTCGCGGTACCCCTTTCAGGCCGCTGGCCATGGACGAGGTGCGCAGCAAGGCCGCCGGACTGCTCGCCGAATCACGGGGTTCACGCGACCTGGACCGGATCGAGGCAGCCATTCAGGCGCTGGCCCGCAGTCCAGGCGTGGATGAGCTGATGCAGGCACTGCAGGGGGATTGTGTCTGAGCCGGCGGCCGTCCAGGTGCTGCCAGAAATCCGCTGCGGGCGTGGCTGGCCTCACATCTCCGGGCCCTGCAAGAAGCTGCCGGACACGCCGGCGTCTATGGGTATGCTGGTCCCGGTTATGCCCCTGGCCGCGTCGCTGCACAGGTAAGCGATCATGCTCGCGATCTGCTCCGGCTTGATGAAGTCGGCGATCTGATTGATGTTGGCCCTGTAGCGGGCAGCCATCTCATCCCAGCCGATGCCACGTTCATCGGCCAGACCCTGTATCCGCGTCGAAATGAAAGGCGTCAGGACCGAGCCCGGGCAGATGGCGTTGCAGGTGATGTCGGGGTCGGAGAGTGTTTCCGCGGCGACCGCGCGAGTCAGGCCGATGATGGCGGTCTTGGAGGTGATGTAGTCGGCCCGGCCCGCCTTGGCGCCGAGTCCCATCAACGAGGACATGTTGACGATCCGTCCGAAGCCACGCTGTTTCATGCCCGCGAGCACCAGGCGGCACAGATCGAAGGGCGCGGTGACGTTGACCTGCAGCGCATAGTCCCATTCCTCGGGCGGGAACTCGCTGATCTCGTGATAGTGTCGTTTGACCGCGTTGTTGACGAGTATGTCGACCGGTCCCAGACGATTCTCGGTGCTCCGCACCAAGGCTTCGATCTGGTCACGGCGCGAGAGATCGGCGCCGTCGAACAGCACCGTGACGCCCAGTGTGTCGGCGAGCTCGGCGCAGCGGGCCTCGTGACCGGCGGTAGCGCCGATGTCGTTGAGCATCAGATTACAGCCCTGCCCACCTAGAGCCCGGGCGATGGCCTCGCCGATGCCACCCATCGCGCCGGTAATCAATGCCGTCTTGCCGTTCAGCATCTGTGCTTCCCCCGTGTTCGAGATGAGACGCCGGTCTGTTTGAGGACGCGACGCGCCCCCGGATGCGCCCCCGGATGCGCCAATGGATGCGCCCATGGGTGTTCACTGC
>JAGRHX010000587.1 GCA_020444775.1 Gammaproteobacteria bacterium | reverse complement strand
CAATCGTTCCTGCTGATCAGCCGCCGAAAGTACCGGTGCTCAGACCCGGCGGCGGCCAATTCTCCAACTTCATGCCCAGCGACAGACCACGCGCCGCGAGCACATCCTTGATTTCCGTGAGGGACTTCTTGCCCAGATTCGGCGTCTTCAGCAACTCCACTTCGGTCCGCTGAATCAGGTCACCGATGTAGTAGATGCTCTCCGCCTTCAGGCAGTTCGCGGAGCGAACCGTCAGCTCCAGATCATCTACCGGGCGCAGCAGCAACGGGTCGAAGCTGGGCGTCTCTGGCTCGGGCTCGGGACCGGCCTGCGGACGCCGTCCCGCGAACACGGCCAGCTGGTCCTGCAGTAGCTCGGCAGCCTGGCGAATCGCGTCCTGTGGATCGAGCGTACCGTTGGTCTCGATCTCGAAGATCAGCTTATCGAGGTCGGTCCGCTGCTCGACGCGGGCACTCTCGACGTTGTAGGAGACCCTCCGGATCGGACTGAAAGACGCGTCCAGCAACAGCTTGCCAATCGGCCGGTCGCCCTCCTCCTCACCAACCCGCAGGCTGGCCGGCACGTATCCACGTCCCAGCTCGGCCTTCATGGTCATGTTGATCTCACCGTCCTGGTTCAGGTGCGCGAGCACGTGACCGGGGTTGAGAATCTCGACCGTGTGGTCAACGGCGATATCGCCCGCGGTCACCGGCCCCTGTCCCTTTTTATTGAGCGTCAGCACCGCGTCCTCACGGGCGTGCATCTTGATCGCCACACCCTTGAGGTTGAGCAGGATGTCGGTCACGTCCTCCTGCACGCCTTCGATGGTGGTGTACTCGTGCAAGACACCGTCGATCTCGACCTCGGTGATGGCCCAGCCCGGAATCGACGACAACAGCACGCGTCGCAAGGCATTGCCGAGGGTATGACCGAAGCCACGATCCAGCGGCTCGATGGTGATCCTCGACGTGTGCGTGGAAACCTCGCGTACATCCACGATGCGCGGCTTCAGCAATTGAGTTGAGTACCCCTGCATTCGCGACTCCTGCCTGCTACTGGCTGCTGCGCGCCACATCCGGAGGATGCATGCGCTTCTGGCTCACGAAGGAACGCCGCCAACGCACACCCATGGCTCTTGCTACGGATGCGTCGACGGCAAAAAATGACAATGACCGTGCCCGCTGCCGGGCGCCTGCTCCAAGCGGAGGCGCCTCGAGCGGAATGGGCAGACCGCCGGCCTTTAGCGCGGCCCTGACCCGATGCCGATACCCGCGTCCACCACCGGGCAACCCCCGAGGCGAACGCACCGGAACGGCTTACTTGGAGTACAACTCCACGACCAGCTGCTCCTGGATATCCGGTGGCAATTCGCCCCGGTCCGGCACGTGCTTGAACACACCTTCCATCTTCCCGGTATCGACGTCGACCCACTCGGGGAATCCGAGCTGATCCGCGACGGCCAGCGCGTCCTGGATGCGTGCCTGATTCCGAGCGCGCTCACGCACGGTGACGATATCGCCGGCCTGGACCTGATACGAGGGAACGTTCACGCAACGTCCGTTGACCAGGATCGCTTTGTGACCAACGAGCTGCCGACTCTCCGCCCGCGTGGCGCCAAAGCCCATGCGATAGACCACGTTGTCCAATCGGCATTCGAGAATCTTCAACAGGTTCTCACCGGTCGCGCCCTTCTTCTGCGCCGCACGCTGGTAGTACAGCCTGAACTGCTTCTCCAGCACGCCGTAGATACGCCGCAGCTTCTGCTTCTCGCGCAGCTGCACCGCATAGTCGGACAGACGGCGCTGGCGGCGGGCTCCGTGTTGCCCCGGTGGCGCATCTGCCTTGCACTTCGAGTCGAGCGGACGCGCGCGACTCTTCAGCATCAAATCCGTGCCTTCGCGGCGGCTCAGGCGGCACTTCGGACCGATGTATCTAGCCATGAAATCAAAACCTCGGTAGCACGCCTACACGCGGCGCTTCTTCGGCGGACGACAGCCGTTATGCGGAATGGGAGTGACGTCGGAGATGCTCATGATCTTGAAGCCACAGGCGTTCAGTGCGCGAACCGCGGACTCCCGACCCGGCCCGGGTCCCTTGACCAGCACCTCGAGATTCTTGACCCCATACTCCTGCACCGCCTCGCCCACCCGCGTGGCGGCTACCTGCGCGGCGAAAGGCGTGCTCTTGCGGGAGCCCTTGAAGCCACTGGCGCCAGCCGTCGCCCAGCCCAGGGAATTGCCCTGCCGGTCGGTGATGGTGATGATGGTGTTGTTGAAGGAGGCGTGCACGTGCGCCACACCATCGGTCACCGTGCGGCGAACCTTCTTCTTCGCCCGTACTTTTGACTTCGCCATCTAATGGTCCCGCCTACTTCTTGATAGCTCTGCGCGGCCCTTTGCGGGTGCGTGCATTGGTCTTCGTTCTCTGGCCTCGAAGCGGCAGGCCGCGTCGATGGCGAATGCCGCGGAAGCATCCGAGGTCCATCAAGCGCTTGATGTTCATCGACACCTCGCGCCGCAGATCACCCTCGA
>JAGRHX010000586.1 GCA_020444775.1 Gammaproteobacteria bacterium | reverse complement strand
GATCAGACTCACGGTCTGATGGCAGACGGGTCAGACCGGGACCAGGACGACCGCATCGACGCCGTCCTCGCGGCACATCCGTAGCGCCTTGGGCGCCTCCTCGTTCAGCACCTTGCGCTGGCTGTAATTGTTGTAGGCGCCGTACCAGCGTTCCGGGACCGAGGCGATACGCCCCTCGGTGACCGCCTCGCGCAGCCGCTCGACCGGGTAGTAGGCGTTGATGTCGTCCAGATGGGTCGCGAAGCGGTCGAAGGACCGGGTGCGGCTGTACAGCTTGTCGCTGGGCGTGTCGGCCGGAATGGCATACACACCGCGGAAGTCCTCCTCATTGATGGGATTGGACTCGGTCTGCGGGTCGAATCGTACCGCGACCTCGCTGGTGCCGAGCAGACCGATCCGGCATTGCGCGAGCGGCTTGGACAGACGCGTGAAGGGCACCTCCTCGTACCGGGCCCACTGGTACGACTTGTCGTACCCCTGGCTCAAATAGTAGTCGCGCGTCCTGTCGATATAGCGAACGTGTTCCACATTGCTCCCCTTTGGCATCTCCTTTGACACCCCCTTTGGTCTGGTGTCGGCGCCGGAGCGACGCCGATCCACCGCAGTCCACAGGGAAGTCGAGTGGCTGTCAACTGCGCGCGAGCCCTGTCCGGGCGCGCACCGTCTACGGCAGCTCCTCCTACGGCAGCTCCTCGTTGGCTTGCACGTCCCAGCCTCGCTCCACCGCCGCACCCGGTACACCGCTCTCGTCAATCGGCGTGTAGCCGATCTTGATCCAGGCATAGTCGAAGGCGACCAGCTCGCTCACGGCGTCGCTGGAGGAGGTAACGAAACGTGTTACCCGCACGTCTCGGAGCTCGATCTTGAGAAATGCGTACATCGGCTGGCCGGCCGCCCAGACGTATATCTCGACCTTCGGGATGGCGCTGCTCTTGGCCGCGGCCACGAACAGCAGGGGCGTGGCCTGGTCGGGCAGCTTGGTGATGGTGAGGTCGTCGAATACCGCCCGATCGCTGCCGGCGCCGCCGCTGACCCGGTCACTGGCGGCCACACCCAGGCCGATGGTCGAGGTGGCGATGCAGCCTGCGTAGGGGTCCGCGGTCTCGTTGCCCGAGATGCCCTCGATACAGGTGCTGATACGATGCGCGGGGTCGGTCCCGATCGCGCTCAGCACCGTTACCGGTAGCGGGTTCGAGTCGCTATTGACCACCGTGACAGGGGTGCTTCGCTGCGCGGCGCAGACCAGCGAGAGACTCGCCAGGACGATTGCGAACAATACGCGTCGTATCATCTTCGTGCTCCTGCTGGGACTTCAAGGCCGGGCGTATGCCCGACTGCGATGGTCGGATTGTCGACGCAGATCGCGAGGGTCGACCTTGAGAATGGTCAACTGTCCAGAAGGGAACACGCCTGTACGGCGCTAGGTCCGTGCAGGTGGCCAGGAGCCGCGAAACGGCCGGACCAGGGCCCGTTCGACCATCTCCAGGTGGTCCTGCCCGTAGAACATGTCGCCGTTGACGAAGTAGGTCGGTGAGCCGAACACCGAACGACGGATCGCTTCCTCGGTATTGGCTTCGTACTCGGCGGTAGCGGCGTCGCCACGCGCCTCGTCGAGCAGCTCGGTGCCGGGCATGTCCAGCGCCTCGGCCAGGTCGCTGAGGGTGCGCGGATCGGCGAGATCAGCGTCGTCACGCCAGTGCGCCTGCAGCAGCGCGTGGGCCAGCTTGTCGACGTCCAGGGCGCGCGCCTGGGCGGCGATCAGCAAGCGATTCGGCAAGGCGATGTCGTTGAAGTGGTGGGTCGGCATGCCCTGGACCACCGGCGCCTCGCGCAGCTCCGACCAGCGCTGGATCTCCCGGCCGAAGAAGTAGGCGCGATGATTTCCGGGACGACTGCCGGTCGGCGTCGAGCCGACACCGACCACGCCGCGACGCAGATCGTAGGGCTTGTGTCGGATCTCGCGTCCCGCCGCGCGGGCAATCTCGATGAAGCGTCGCGAGCCCAGATAGGCGAAAGCCGAATGGGCCGAATAGAAGTACTCAATCATCTTGATGTTCCCATCGAAGCCGTGACAACAGGTGCGGCCGTGCGGGCGCACGAACCGCTCGTGCGAGCGGCGTGGGATCCTTGCCGGTCGTGGCTACTCGCACCTCAATCATAGCCACGGCGGCGCGTCGGGTATCGGTAGACGATGTTCATGTGCGTTGCCGCGACCATTATGCTCGATGCTCGCAGGTTCCGAATTCGGACAATCCGCCCCCCCTCTACTCCGATACCGAGGCACAGATGAGCAGTTCTGAATCCCCAATTCAAGAGTCTCCGCTCCAGTGGAGCATCCACGACGGCATTGCCGAGGTGGTCTTCAATCGTCCGCGTCAGCTCAACGCCTTCAACAACGAGCTCATGCATGCCACGCTGGAGCTGATGAGCGAGCTCGAAGGCGACGAGTCGGTGCGGGTCATCGTGGTACGTGGCGCGGGTCGGGCCTTCTCGGCAGGCTTCGATCTGAAGGCCGCCGGAGAGCGCAGCCTGGACTCGATCGACAAGGTTCGCGCCCAGATGGAGCTGCAGTTCGATTTCATCATGCGCTTTTGGACCTCGACCAAGCCGACCATCGCAGCGGTGCATGGCTATTGCATCGCGGGTGCCTTCGAGCTGTCGCTGGCCTGTGACATGACCGTCGCGGCGCGCGACGCAGTTTTTGGTGAACCCGAGGTGCGTTTCGGCACCGGCACGGTGGCCATGCTCTTCCCCTGGGTCACCGGGCCCAAGCAGGCCAAGGAGATCCTGCTCACCGGCGCCGATCGAATCGCCGCCGAGGACGCCTTGCGCATGGGGCTGGTGAACCGGGTCGTGGAGCCGGCTGAGGTGCTGGCGGTGAGCATGCGCCTGGCCCGTCAGGTCGCACGCTCGTCGCCGCTCTCGGTGCGCCGGATGAAGGAGGCCGTGAATCGCAGCTACGAGGTGATGGGCATGCGCCAGGCACTGGCCAGTGGCTTGGACATCGACATCGAGCTGAACGCCACGCCGACATTCGAGAAGTCCGAGTTCGCGCGGATTCGCCGCGAGTCCGGGGTCAAGGCGGCGATTGCCTGGCGTGATGGCCGGTTCAACGAGGACTGAGCGCGGGGGCGGTCCGAAGGCGCCGTTGGCACGACCCTATTGGGACAGGACCAGGGCACTGTACGGCGCTATGCCGAGATCGCAGCTGAACGCCAGGCCGTGCATCCCCGGACCCGATGCCTCGCCATCGTCGCCGGGCCAGTCGCCATAATCGGGACTGTAGAAGCGGCTGTCGGTATTCAGCCGCACCCGCCAGGTGCCGGCGCGGGGCATGCCGATACGATAGCGCTCGAAGCCCTGGTGACCGAGGTTGACGAGCACGATGACATCATCACCCGGGCCACCATCGACCCAGCGGTGGTAGGCAATCAGCTTGTCACGCTGGTTGACATGGAAGACGTTGGTGTTGCCGCCGCGTAGACCCCGGGTCTGGTCGAACCAGTTGCGCCGCAGCCGGATCAGGTCACGGTAGAGCTTGTGGATGCCGCGAAAGCGACGCAGCTTCGACCAGTCCACCGGATCGGTATCACGGAAGTACTCGTCCTCGAGCAGCTCCTGGCCCTGGAGGATCATCGGTATGCCGGCCGCGGTCAGGGTCAGCACCGCGCCCAGGGTGGACCGCTTGCGCGCATACCAGCCGCCCGCATCCGTGGGCGCAATCTCTTGTGGCACACGCGCCTTGCCGTTGGCCACCTCATCATGAGATTCGGTGTAGATGACGCGTCGTAGAGGATCGCCGAGGAAGTCATGGGTCAAGGCCGCGGCCACCGCGTGCATGTCGCGTTGCTCGTCGCGTGGCGGGATCAGAGCGGCGCGGATAGGGTGCACGAAGCCGGCGTCCCATTGGCTGTCGAAGCCGGCTCCACCGTGGTCGACCGATTGCACGAGCGCGGCTTCGTTCTGCAGGTCCTCCGCGATAAGGAGCTTCCATGCCTGCCGGCGCCGGACCTCGCCGCTCAGCTGGCGCAGCAACGTCCAACCGTCGGCGATCTGATCGGCGGGCTGGTTGTTGCCGTGCACGCTGCGTATATACGCAGTCATGTCCAGGCGTAAGCCATCGAGTCGAAATTCCTCCAGCCAGCGCAGCGCGTTGTCGCAGAGGAATCGACGGATCTGCGGGCGACCATAGTCGGGTCGGTTTCGCTCGCCCCAGGGTGTCCAGGAGCGCCAGTCCTGATAGAAGTAGATGCCACCCATGTCGTGCATCTGCCAGCCATCGAACTGATAGAGGTCCAGATCGTCCGGCCCCAGGTGGTTGTAGACCACGTCCAGCACAACCGCGATGCCGCGCTCATGGGCCTTGGCGACCAGACGCTTGAGCGCGGTCGGCCCACCGTAGCTCTGCTCGATGGCGTACAGATGCGCGGGGTTGTAGCCCCAGGAATAGTCGGCCGGAAACTCGGTAGCGGGCATCAGCTCGATGCAGGTGACGCCGAGTCTGCGCAGATAGCCGAGCTTGTGCGCGACCTCGTCGATGCTACCGGGCGGTGGGCCGGGCTTGTCGAAGAAGGTGCCAGCGTGCAGCTCGTAGATGACCAGCTCGTCGCGCGACGGCATCTGGAAGTCAGTCGCGGGCCAGTCGAACCCGTCGCTACGAACGATGGCGTTGCCGATCGAGCTCGTCACCTCGACCGCTCGGGGGTCGATTCGCCACAGGGTCTTTGAACCATTGCGGATCACGAAGCGGTACTGGTCGCCGTCCCGAACACCTTGGACGTCCACCGACCAACAGCCGTCGTGCTCGCGAGCGAGCGGGGTATGGCTGTCGCTCCAGTCGTTGAAGGTGCCGGCGACCGAGACTGAATCGGCGTTCGGCGCCCAGACACGAAAGCTGGTTGCGTCGGGGTACAGTCGGGCACCCATGCCCAGGTGCACGCTCGGAGCGTTCATCACACGCCCTCCCTCGGTCGCAGGAGTCGCATACAGAAAATGTTACTACGGTGGGCGCGGGCAGCGATTGCGCAGGACTACGAGGGCCTACGCGCGGTCGTGGCGGTGGGGGGATACGCGATTCTCGCGGCGAGCTATGGTTGCAACACGTTTGAAGACGGCGCGGGTCAGCTGCCCTGATCCCTGCGAACCGTTCGAGCGAGACGGGCATCGGCAACTCATGGCCTTCGCATGGTGGATTACGCCGGCCCGGCGAGGTGGATTACGCCGGCCCGGCGAGCCGGCGCAATCGAACGATCCGCATCGGGGTCTACTTCAGGCCCATGCAGTTGGCGTAGTAGGTCACCGTGGCCGGCCAGTCGGAGAAGATGCCGAGGATCTTCACCCGACGTGCCAGCACGTCCAGCGCCTCGTACATGTCGCTGTCTTTCTGGATGGCCTTGCCGGTCGGGTCGAACTGGTAGTACCAGCCCCCCGAGGCGGCGCCGTGGCGCAGGTCGGCGCGCTCGAAGGTCCAGGTGATGATGTCGAACCCGGACAGGCGGAGCTTCCAGGCATAGTCCGAGGGCACGATCCGGCCGCGATCGGTCACCGACAGTAGCGCCCACATCGGCGGCGCGATGATGCGCACACCCTTGCGGCGCAGCTTCCTGAGTTCGCGATAGCTCAGCTCCGGTACCGGCGGATTGGCGGTCGGGTCGATGCTGTCCAGATACACAGCCTGCTTGCCAAAGCGCGG
Organism: Gammaproteobacteria bacterium; assembly: GCA_020444775.1. The sequence goes on along the minus strand of JAGRHX010000586.1, from coordinate 3,318 downwards.
CTCGTTCTCGATCCAGTACAGCACGTCCTCGATGTTGAAGGACTGGGCCCAGACGTCGCGGGGCCGCACGCCGGCGTCGCGCAGGGTATCGATGAAGGCCTGTGCGTAGCCTTCCTGGCTGCCGAAGATTGCATCCAGGCGATCCTGGTGGGTGGCGCCTTTCAGCTCCGGTGTATGTTTGACACCGAGGCGCTCGTTCAGCTCGATGCTCTCGCGAAAGGTGAGCACCCTGGCCTGGCCGGTATAGACGTCGGTGCGCCAGCTCGCGGTGCCGCCCAGATACGCCTCGACCGTGGTCGCGGCGCGGTTGGCTGCATCCATCTTCGCCTCGAGGGTCTTGAACTCGGCCAGGCTCAGGTCACTGGTGCAGCACTGTATGCCGGCGGCGTTGGTCAGCTTGCCGTCGGCATCGAACGCCGGTGGTACCGTGCATTTCTGGGCCAGCTCAGTGGCGACGATGTTGGTGGTGGTGTGCAGGTCGCATTCACTGTGCCGGCACACCAGCTCGCCGTCGTTGGTGAAGGTGACGTCGCACTCGACGATGCCCGCACCCATACGAGCGCCGGCGCGGTAGGACACGTCCGAGTGTTCCGGGAACTGCATGGCGGCACCGCGGTGGCCGATGGAGAAGTCGGTGCGATAGAAGGGGCCTTCCTGACACTGCATGAGGCGATCCTTGAGTCGACCCTCATCCATGCCTTCGACGAGGTAGAAGGGCCGAGGGCCGAGCTGCACGGCCGGGTCGTTGTAGGCGCGCTCGTGGTGATGCCGGGCACGGTCCAGATCGTCCCGATCGTTCCGCTCAGCGTGGCTGACGCTGGCGAATCCAGCGCTCAGGGCCATGGCGGCTGCCATGGCGAGGGTTGCGGTCTTCTTCATCGGCCTGCTCCACTCGCTGCTTGGTTGTCGGTGCTTGGATGGCTGCATCCAAGCCAGCGAGGGTGCGGCCTGCAGATGTAGGCCGCGTGGCGATTCGATTGCCGTTTCGTGAAGCCAGCATGTCACGCGAGCGGTGGGTGGACTCGAAACGATGTCAGGGCACGCGAAGCCACCCGCCGCAGCCTCGATTCGGCGCCGAGCTGGCGCTTGTCAGCCGCGCTTGTAGCTCAGCATGCCACCCCCCACACGAGGAGGATGCTTCTCCAACGCCGCTTCGATGGGCTCGGTGCCCCAGCCGGGACGGTCCGGCAGCAACAGATGGCCATCCTCGAACTGCGGTGCGTGGCTGAACAGCTCGTCGTCCCAGGCGAGTCGATCGATGTCAATCTCCATGATGCGTAGATGTGGCACCGCGGCGGCGAAGTGCGCGTTCATCATCGAGCACAGGTGGCCGTAGAAGTTGTGCGGTGCGACGTTGACCTCGTAAGCCTCGGCCGCGGCCGCGATCTTCATCGATTGCCAGACACCGTTCCAGACCGCATCGATGATGGCCACGTCCATCGCCTGCGCGCCGAAATAGGGCAGGAACTCGCGTAGCCCGAACAAGGTCTCGCAGGAGCTGATCGGATGCGGGCTCTGGGACCGGATGTAGCCCAGTGCCTGCGGGTTGTAGCTGTCGATTTCGACCCAGAACAGATCCAGATCGGCGGTCTGGCGCAGGATCTTCACGTATCCTTCAGTGGCACAGTTGAAGTTCAGGTCGAGCAGGATGTCGATATCAGGCCCGGCACCCTCGCGCATCGCCTCCAGATGCATGCGCAGGTCTCGCACGACTTGCCGTTCCACGTTGCGCGCAGGTTCGAATGGCGTGGCGAAACCGGGGCGCCAGCCGCGCGGTGTGCCGGAGCTGTAGTCGAAGACGTTGGTCTTCAGCGCGGTGAAGCCCCTCTCGCGCACTTCCTCGCCGAGTAACTTGACCCCGTCCAGACTGGTGATGGCAGGCGGGTAATAGCTCGGGTGATTGATGCGCCAGGTCGCGCAGTGCGACCAGTAGACGCGGATGCGGTCGCGTAGCCGGCCACCAAGCAGGTCGTAGCAGGGTACGCCCAGGGTTCGCGCATGGGCATCGAGCATGGCGTTCTCTATAGCGCCCAGGCCCTGCGCGACCACGCCACCGGCGGCTGGACGGGTCAAGCAGAAGAGCTCGGCGAAGACCCGCTCGTGGTCCGCGACCCGCTGGCCGATGACGCGATCGGTCAAACGCTCGATGACGGCGCTCACGCCCGGTGAACCGAAGCCCTCGTCGAACTCACTCCAACCGACCACGCCGTCGGTGGTGGTCAGCTTGACGAAATGGTAGTTGCGCCAGCCGGCATCGCAATGAAGGGTCTGTAAGGACTGGACCTGCATGATGGCTTCTCCATGGATCAACGCCCAAGGTGGGCCTTCGGGGTCGTGTCCATCTTCGGGATCAGGCAAGCCCCGTGCCCGGCGGGAGAGCTGCCCGACCATGGTGCACGCTCACCATGATCGTGCAGCCCAGATCGTGCAGCCCACGTTTACGATGTGCGTGTCAGCGTGCGAAGTGCACCGGTAGTCCGAGCATGTCCGGCGTCACCAGGACCACGCCCCTGGCGGTGATCCGGAAGCCGCGTCTGGCGTCCGCGTCGTGATCCTCGCCGATCGTCATGCCCGGTGGCACGTGACAGCCGCGGTCCAGGATGGCCTTCTTGATCCGGCAGCCTTCACCGACCACACAGTCGGGCAGTATCACCGAGTCCTCGATGCGTGCGCGCGCCTCCACGCGCACCCCGGAGAACAGCAGCGAGCGCTTGACCTGACCGCCGGAGATGACGCAGCCACCGGAGACCATGGAATCGATGGCCAAGCCGCGGCGGCCGTCATCGTCGTCGAACACGAACTTGGCCGGTGGCAGCTGCACCTGGTAGGTCAGAATCGGCCATTCGCGATCGTAGATGTTCAGCTCGGGCGTGACCCCGACCAGCTCCATGTTCGCTTCCCAGAAGGCATCGAGGGTGCCCACGTCACGCCAGTAGGCCCGCTGGCCGGTACGCGGATCGCGAAACGGGTAGGCAAAGACCGGATAGCGCTTGATGATGTCCGGGATCATGTCCTTGCCGAAATCGTGCTCGGTGTGGAAGGTATCGGCATCCTTGATGAGCTGCTCGAAGAGGAAGCCCGTGTCGAACACGTAGTTGCCCATCGACGCCAGGCACAGAGTCGGATCGTGCGGCAGGGGCTTTGGATTTTGGGGTTTTTCCTCGAAACCGATGACCCGATTGTGCTCGTCCACCTCCATCACACCATAGGCGCCCGCGGCCTCTTCCAGAGGTACCTCTATACACGACACCGTCATGCTCGCCCGACGCTCGACATGCGCCACCAGCATCTGACCGTAGTCCATCTTGTAGATATGGT
>JAGRHX010000585.1 GCA_020444775.1 Gammaproteobacteria bacterium | reverse complement strand
ATGCAGCGAACCGTCGTCCCCCATCCATGACGCACGACGATCGCTGGCAGACGTTCCGCACATTGCCCCCAGGCCCCGCACACACCTAGAGGGAGCCTTGATGAGCGTATCCGATCTGACCTTTGGCTGGTTTCTACCCACCAGCGGTGACAGCACCTGTCTGGGCGATCCCGAGGCACGCATTGTGCAAAGCCGCGCGCTGTTCGACGAGATAGTCGATGTGGTCGACCGTGGGGGGTTCAAGTACCTGCTGATGCCGGTCAACGCCACCTGCTGGGAAGCCACCGTGACCGCCTCGTACTACGCGGCGCGCACCCGCAACGTCGCGCCGCTGATCGCGCTGCGCTCTGGCTACTGCAATCCCACGCTCTCGGCGAAGATGTATGCCACGCTCGACCAGCTATCCGGCGGCCGACTGTGCGTCAACCTGATCGCGGGTATCAACGACGACGACACCCAGGCGGACGGTCTGCACGATTCCAAGCAGGTGCGCTACGAGAAGATGGACGAGGAGGTGCAGATCATGAAGCGTCTGTGGTCCTCCAACGAGCCCATCGGTTTCGAGGGCAAACACTATCGGGTCAATCAAGTCATTGAGCCCAAGCCCCTGCAGCAACCGCATCCACCGTTCTTCCTGGGAGGCGGTTCCGCGCAAGCTCAGGAGATATCGGCCCGCCACTCCACCGTTCATCTGTTCTGGGGCGACCGGCCGGAGACCATCGCGGAGAAGATCCAACACATGCGCGGGCTTGCCGCGGCGCATGGCCGAGAGCACGCGCTGCGCTTTGGCATGCGTCTGCAGATCATCTGCGCGTCCACCGAGAAGGCCGCCTGGGACGAGGCCCACCGCCTGATCGCGGGGGCGACCCGCTTCAATCTGGCCAACATGCGCACCGGACAGGACGCGGCCGCGGGCATCCGGCGCACCTCGGAGGCGAATCAGCGAGTCTGGCAGCTACTCGAGGAATCGGGCGAGGAGATGAAGATCCACCCGCATCTGTGGACCGGTATCTCCACCGTTCGGGCGGGTGCTGGGATCGCGGTAGTGGGCACACCGGCACAGATCGCATCGACCCTGGACGAGTTCGTCGAGGCGGGTTGCAGCAGCTTCTGCCTGTCCGGCTACCCACACGCCAAGGCGGCCGAGACCTTCTCCCGCGAGGTGCTGCCGTACTTCAAGGGGCGCTTGTCACAGACCCTGCCGCGCGCGGCCTGAGCAGCCACCGCTGAGCCCTGGCCCGAGCCGTGACGCCGCGCGGCACGCGTGCCGCCAGCGTCACGGCCAGATCCTGGCGCTCATTGAAAGTGCGGCGCGATGCGCTCGGCGAACAACCGCATGTCGTGCATCTGCCGTTCGATGGGATGCGCACCGGGTCCGATCCAGATCCCCTGCACCCCACATTCGACCAGACTCTCGATGCGCGCAATCCAATCGTTCGGATCCCCGGCCAGCGCAAATCGCTGCATGGCGTAATCGGTCAGACCGAGCGCCTCCATGCGTCTGGGATTCTCGCCGTGATTCTGCACGTGCTCGTAGAGCACATAGCCGTCGACATACTCCTGGACCTTGGGTATCAAGGCCTCTGGCAGGTTCTTGCCTTCCAGACCGAAGCGCATCGAGTGATTGAGTATCGAGGAGACCGAGCCCCGCACCTCATCGATGGCCTTGTTCCTGTCGAGATCCAGCGCGGTACGCGTGGTGAACCAGATCTCCACCTCGTCTGGTGATCTACCCTCTGCCTGGGCGCCACCGTGCACCCTGCGGATGGTGTCACTGACCACATCGGCGGTGAGACCGGTACCCGCGATCACACCGTCGGCGATGCGCCCGGCCAGATGTAGCATGCGCGGACCTTCGGCGCAGATCGAGATCGGCACACGCGGCCGAACAGCGTCGCGATGCCAGCGTATCCGCTGCGGCCGGCCATCGTAGTCGCTCTCGCCGTTGGCCAGCAGCTCGCGCACGCAACGCACGTAGGCTTCGATACGGGCCCGGCTGGCCGGCTTCAGACCGATGTTGTAGACAGCGCTGTCACCGCTCGCCACGTCCAGGAAGGCCCGCCCCGCGGTCAGCGAATCCAGAGAGGCGGCAAAGCCTGCCATCACCTGCGGCTCGCGGGTCAGCGGATTGGTCGGGCGCAGACCAACCCGCGCGCTGCGCGCGCGCTCGGCCAGCAACGTAGCGCGGACGAAGGCATCACCGCCAATGAAGCTGGTGTCGTAGGTGCCGATCGCCGCCGCGCCAAAATCCTCGCACAGCGAAACCAGGTCACCCATGGCCCGCAGGTCCTCGGGCCTGGGTAGTGTCGACTGGTTACCGAGCATCACCCCGAACTTGATCTTCATTGTCGCGCAATCTCCGAGCCAGCTGGCGGCGCCAGGTGTCAGCGCCAGCTGTCGGCGCTGCTCTTCGGGCCAAGCCCGTCGGCGAACGGTCCTTGTTCAGAACGGACGATCACCCTTGACCGTGACCCGCCGCCCCGTACGCACCTGGGGATAGTAGTCCCACATGGCGTGATGCAGGGTACAGCGGTTGTCCCACATGGCTATGGAGTTCGGACGCCAACGAAACCGGCACTGGAACATGGGCTTGGAGATGTGCTGGAAGAGGAAGTCCAGGATCGCCTTGCTCTCATCGGCCGGCACGTCGTTGATACGGGTGGTGAAGGCCGAGTTCACGAACAACGCCTTGCGACCGGTCTCCGGGTGGGTACGCACGACCGGATGACTGTTGCAGGGATAGGTCTTGTGCGACACGTCCACACCGGCACGCGCCGCCCTATCGCGGTAGTTCGGGCCACCGTCGTGTGTCGCGCTGAGCCCGTCCACCAGCTGCTTCATGGGTGTGGACAAGGCCTCGTAGGCGGCATACATGTTCGCGAACAAGGTATCGCCTCCACACGGCGGCACCGTCTCCAGCTTGAGGATGCTGGCCAGCGGCGGCTCGGCGTCACAGGAGACGTCGGAGTGCCAGCTGTCACCAGCGGTGCGCTTGGTGTTCTCGTCGGCGTGGATGACCAGGATCTCGGGCGGCAGATTGTGCTGCTTGCGATAGTCGTTGGCGGCCGGATGCACATGCAGCTCACCAAAGCGGCGGCCGAAGGCGATGTGCTCGTCGACGCTGAGGTCCTGATCGCGAAAGAACAGCACCAGATGGTCGAGAAACGCCTGCTTGATGGTGGCAAAGGAGTCGTCGCTGAGCGCGGCCAGATCGACGTTGCTGACTTCGGCACCGATGCCGGGGGTATAGGGGTTGACTTGAATCGTCACCAGACACGATCCTCCTCGTTGGCCCTGACTCGGGCTTGACCTCATCCAACGTCAGCCGGCAACGTCAGCCAGTGTTCACCGACGACGGCTCGACCGACGACGACGCGTACGCCACAAGCGACGTCGGCCCTGACGAAACAGCACGGATGCCTGCGAAAGTAGCAGCGCTGGTATGCGCTGTACAGCGAATTCCGTAGCCGGGCTCACCGCGACCGGTCTGGGCCGTGGACCGCCACCGCTCAGCGGCGCGCAGCAGCGCACATCACCAGGGAGCTCCAGATCATGTCACTCGACGGAAAAGTAGCCATCATCGGCGGCGCTTCACGAGGTATAGGCAAGGACATCGCGATGGCGATGGCCAGGGCCGGTGCCCGCATAGCCGTCGTCGCACGCTCCGAGGTGGAACCGGACCCGCGCCTGCCGGGCACCATTCACCAGACCGTGGCCGAAATCGAGGCGCTCGGTGGACAGGCACTGGCAATCAAGGCCGACGTCAGCGACGAGGCGCAGATCGAGGCGATGGTGCACAAGACCGTCGAGCACTTCGGACGCGTGGACATCCTGGTCAACAACGCCGCGGTGCTGGTGCCGAAGGGCATCATGGACCTGCCCACCCGGCACATCGACCTGCACAACAAGGTCAACATCAAGGGGCCGATCCTGTGCATGCGCGCGGTGATCCCGACCATGCTCGCGCAGAAGCAGGGCTGGGTCATCAACATCTCCTCGCGCGCCGGCATCTTCCCCGGACCGGGTCCCTATCCAGACGACGCGGTGCCCTCGCGCGCGTTCATGTATGCCGCGACCAAGGCAGCGGTCGAGCGCATGACCCAGCATCTGGCGATGGAGTATCACAAGCAGGGCATCAGCTTCAATTGCCTGTCCCCCACCGGCCGCATACGCACACCGGGCAACGTCTTCGGCATGACCCGCCCGGGCGAGACACCCGAGCCCTTCGAAGTCGCCGAAGCCATGGGCAAGGCCGCCGTGTTCATCTGCTCACAAGCGCCCGGCAGCTTTACCGGACATCTGTTGTTCGACGACGCGACGGTCGAGAAGTACGGGCTCTGAACCTCCCCTCGAGCGCCAACTCAACTCGAAGCCGAGCCTCATGGCGCTGGGGCATTCACAGACGACAGGAGACCAGAATGGGTGGACGGGTGCAGGACAAGGTCGCGCTGATTACCGGCGCCGCGTCGGGGCTCGGCAAAGCCAGCGCCATACGGCTCGCCGAGGAAGGCGCGAGCGTGGTGCTGACCGATATCAATGTCGAGGCCGGTGAGCGGCTCGCGCGTGACATCGGCCCCGGCGCGAGCTTCCACGAGCTCGACACCACCAGCGAGTCGGGCTGGGATACGGTGATGGCCCAGCTGATGAGCCGACACGGGCGCCTGGACGTGCTGTTCAACAACGCCGGCGTCGGCAGCCTGGATGGCAGCATGCTCGACGAGATGAGCTTCCAGACATGGCGCAAGACCCTCGCGGTGAACCTGGACGGGGTATTTCTGGGACTGCGCGCCGCCATCCGTGCCATGAAACAGGGCAAGGGTGGATCGATCATCAACACCTCGTCGATCTACGGCATCGTCGGCGCGGTCGGTGTGGCCGCCTACAACGCCAGCAAGGGTGGTGTGCGCACGCTCACCAAGGGCGCGGCCCTGGAGTGCGCGCGGGCCAACAGCAATATCCGTGTCAACTCGATACATCCGGGGCACATCGAGACACCGATGATCGCGCCGCGCGTCGCCACCGACGAGCTGCGCGCCCAGCTGGTCGACAAGTACCCGATAGGCCACCTGGGCGAGCCGCTGGACATCGCCAACGCGGTGCTGTTCCTGGCCAGTGACGAGTCCAGGTTCATGACCGGCGCCGAGCTGGTCGTGGACGGCGGCTTCCTCGCTCAGTAGGCCCTTTTGCTGACCGGGCACCGGTGGTGGTCTCACCAGCCACCGGCGCTCGTTCAGTCCCGCGGCAGCTTCAGTCGCTCGGAAACAGGCGTCTTGCGATCTCTCGGGCCGGCACGGTCTCGATATCCTGCAGCGACTCCAGCGCGCGGCTGCGGCGACCGCGGATCTTGAAGAAGGCACCGTGCGCGTCATGGACCCTGAAGCTGCCGGTGATCAGGCAGCTCAAGGAGGTGGAGCGGCGCAGGCTGTCACGGTCAAGCTCGTGGACCGCATCCGCGCTAAGTCGATCGCCATCTCGCGACCTTCGCAATCCCTTGATCACGTACACCTTGTCATCGGCGAGCACGACCAGATCGGGTCTGCGTCGCAGGGTGCGGTAGATGACGAACAGCAGATAGCCGACCGTCACCACCTGCGCGATGCTCCAGATCACCCCCGGACCGTCGCCGCCCGGACCGGTGAACTCGGTCATCTGCTGGCCGAGCGACCCGGGCAGTCCGGCGAGCATCTTTGTCAGCACACCGAAGGTCAGACCGGCCAGATAGGCCCAGCCGACGGCCACCACCAGATGACCCCAAAGCGGTGTGTCGTCCCCGACCTCTACGACGGCCGGAGCGCCGGCCTGAACGCGCCGCGCGCCGATGAAAGGCGCCAGCAGGCCGCCACCCGAACCATCCGCGGCGGCGCCGCTCACCGTGCTCGTCGTGCTCATCCGCGTGCTCTCCCGATCTCGATCTACAGCCGGCTACCCGCCCCACCCAGCCCCGCGAACTGCACCAGCCAGGTGGACAGCTCGGGGACCAGCGCAACCAGCAGCCAGACCACCAGCAGCGCCCCCAGATAGGGCATGACCTGGCGGACGATGCCGAAGTACGGCAAGCCCGTAATCCCCGAAGCGACGTACAGGTTCAGACCATAGGGCGGCGTGATGAAACCGATTGCGTCGCCGATCAGGAAGATCACCGCGAAATGAAACGGGTCGATACCGATACCCGCGGCGATCGGCGCCAGGATCGGCGCCAGGATGATGGTGTTCGGAACCGACTCGAGCAGCGTGCCCGCGGCCAGCACCATCAACATCATCGAGAACAACACCATGTAATAGCCACCCAGCTGGCTGAGCATCCCTTCGATGAACTCACGCGCGCCGACCACCGCGAGTATCTCCTGCATCATGATCGAGACCGCCACCAGTGGCCCGATGATGCCGACGATGATCGCGCTGCGCGCCATCACGCTCACCAGCTGCCGCCAGCGGGTCTCGCGGGTGATCGACAGACCGGCGATCAAACAATAGACGGCGGTGACCGCCGAAGCCTCGGTGGGTGAGAACACCCCGGTGTAGATGCCGAACAGCACCACGAAGATCGCGGTGATACCGATCATCGCGCCCGGAAAGGTCTGGCGCAGGCGCGACACCGTGAACGGGATGATGATGCCGTAGTTGCGTTTGCGGCTGACCAGATAGCAGGCGAGCATCATGCCCAGCACCATGAGGATGCCCGGCACGATACCGGCCAGGAACAGCTCAGAGACCCCGAGGTTGATGAGGTAGCCGTAGATGATGAAGAGGATGGACGGCGGAATGATGATGCCCACCGTGCCACCTGCCGCGGCGGTCGCCGCCGAGAAGTTCTTCTCGTACTTCTGCTCGACCATGGTCGGATAGGTGATCGAGCCAATCGTCGCGGTGGTCGCCGAGTTTGATCCACTGATCGCGGCGAACATCCCGCAGGCGGCCAGCGATGCCATGCCCAGACCGCCACGGATCCAGCCCAGGATCGCCAGCGCGAAATCGGTCATGCGCTTGGCGATACCACCTGCGCTGATCAGATCGCCGGTGAGAATGAACAGCGGCGCAGCCAGCAGGCCATAGTTGTTCAGTCCCTCGAACAGCGAATTGCCGACATTGGCGAGCGGGAAATCCTCGACGAGTTGCATCCCCACCACCCACAGACCGATGACCAGGATCAGTGGGCTGCCGAGCGCGAACAACAACAGGGCGGCGAGGGTCAATGCGATGACGATGCTCTGCGGATCCATGGCTGCGTCCTCAGTCCAGTCCGACCATGCTGCCATGCAGCTTCAGCGGCTGGCCGCTGCGCAGGTCACGGAAGTCCTCGACGGCATTCTGCAGCACACGCACCAGCAGCAGCCCCCAGCCCAGCGGTGTCGCGCTGTAGAACACCCAGCTCGGCACGTCGTCGGTGCCCGGCACGATCGACTCCATGTCGAAATGCAGGGCCGCGAGATCCAACGACCAGTAGAATACGATCACCGCGAACACCAGATAGAGCAGGTAGTCGAACTGCATCAGCACGTACTGTGCCGGCCGGGGGAGCCGATCGCGGATCTCGCCGAAATTCAGATGCAGCCTGAGTCGCACGCAGTACGAGCAACCGAGCCAGGTGATCCACAAGAACAGGTAGGACGGCACGTAGGTGCTCCAGGGTGCCTGCTCGGAGAATACGTATCGACGAAACACCTCCACGGCGACGATCAGCGTGCAGGCCCCGAAGGCGAAGACGATGACGACACGCTCGGCGTTCTGATCCAGCCATGGGATGTACTGAAAGGCGAGGAACACCGCCGCGAACGCGACGATCAGGCCGATGACGAACAGCGGGTTGCTGAACAGGCCTTCGATGGCTACGGGAAAGCCGAACAGTTTTTCCCACATGGCCGCTCCCGGGCATTGATTGAGATTCGAAGACGAGACACTCGCCAGCAGCCGAGGATCGCGTGCACGGCACGACCCGGACCCGGCGTATCCGGTCCAGGTATCCCATCTGCGGATCAGGTGCTCGTGAGCGCCAGCCATCCGGACAGACGTCGTTCGACGCCCGCCCGGAACCTGGCCAGGGACAGCTCGGCCTCAGGCCGACTTCCACCAGCGTCGTGGCTCGACATCGATGGCGCGAGCGTCCTTGGGATAGGCGCGCGCCACAGGCTTCAGCTCCTCGTAGACGTTGAAGCCCGCCATCTCGTTGAGCTTCTCGTGCCAGCGGTCGTACTCAGGCCGGGTCGGGCTCGCGATCTCCTCGCACTCGGCGAGCGCCGCGTCGTCGAAGAAGTTCATCTGGCAGCCGGTCTGGTTGAAGATGCTGCCCGGTGGCGGATTGGGCACCTCACCAGAGATGGTCGCGAGTCCCATCTCGTTGTTGTACATGGTGTACACCTGGGCACGATGGCCCGCCTCCATGACCTCGTCGGCCAACCGCTCACCGAGCTTTTGCATGGTACGGGTATTGATGGCCACGTGGCCGGTGCCGGGAATGAATTTGATACCCACGTACTGCGCAACCACAGGGGCCATGTTGAAAGCGGTGGTCGCGGTGGTCCAGGTCTCCATGCCGTCGATCAGACCGTTCTTCATGGCATCCAGCGTCTCGACCCAGGCAACAGGCACCGGGTTGAGCTCCATGAGCTGCATGGCGATGCGCCCGAGCTGGGTGTTCGTGACCCGGTTCTTGGTCCCGGCAAGTTGACCGATCCGCGTGATCGGCTCCTTGTCCTTCCACTTCAGACCCATGTACAGATTGCGCATCTCGCACAGCGACCAGAGGATCTCCATGCGGTTCTTCTCACGATAGACCTTGCGGAACAGCCGGTCTGAACGCGGATCCATCAAGAAGTGATAGAGCTGGCCCGAGGACTGGAACATGTACGGAAAATCGATCGCGTTCAGCCAGGGCGCGACCGAGGAGGCGTTCTGGGTGGACGAGGTGCCGATGTCCAGCACGCCCTGGATGGCCTTCTGGATGCAGACCTGCTCGGAGCAGATCGAGTTGCCCGGCAGGATCTCCACCCGGATCTCACCATCGGTTCGCTCCTCCAGATCGGCGGCGAACTCCCAGACACCGGCACGCTGCACCTTGGTGTGCTCCCAGCGAAACACGGTACCGAGCTTGAGCACGTGCTTGGCCGGCTTGGCGAACTTCTTCTCGTATTTGGTGTTGACCGTCTGCGCCAGCGAAGCCGCCGAGAACACCCCGCCCATGCCGGCCACCGCCGCGTAGGTAGCGGTCGCACCCCAGCGCTTGACGATATCCATGAAGTCGCGCCGGCTGACCCCCGAGAGCTTGTGCTCGAAGGATGCGCTGGTATCGAGCTGTTCCTCGCTCAGTCCATCGACACGCCGCGCGGTGAGCGGATCGTTGACGAAGTCGGGAAGACGTGGACGCTTGACTCGGGACATGGACGACTCTCCTCCAGGTGGTAGCCGGCCTGAGATGGATTCGACACTTGCCGGCTGTGGCTCGTCGCTGCCCGCAGTCACGCCTGCATATCGTCGCCTGCCCTGGAGCCCGACCCGTGTTACGGGTCGACACTCCGGCGGCAGGTCCGGCGACAGATCCGGCGA
>JAGRHX010000584.1 GCA_020444775.1 Gammaproteobacteria bacterium | reverse complement strand
GCCAACACCATCATCATCAACCGTGCCGATCGCTTCGGTCTGGCCCAGCTCCACCAGCTCCGCGGTCGGGTCGGACGCTCACACCATCGCGCCTACGCCTATCTGATCGTGCCACACAAGAACGCCATGACCGCCGACGCGGTCAAGCGTCTGGAAGCCATCGAGTCGCTGGAGGACCTGGGAATAGGCTTCACCCTGGCAACCCACGATCTGGAGATCCGCGGCGCGGGCGAGATCCTGGGCGAAGGACAGAGCGGACAGATCCAGGAGGTGGGCTATGCGATGTATACCCGGCTGCTACAGAGAGCGGTCTCGGCGCTCAAGCGCGGTGTCAGCCCAGAGCTGGACCGACCGCTGGATCACGGCGCCGAGATCGACCTGCGCGTGCCGGCGCTCATTCCATCCGACTATCTGCCGGACGTGTCCATGCGTCTGCTGACCTACAAGCGCATCGCCAGCGCAGAGTCAGCGGAATCCCTGGTCGCCCTCAAGGAGGAGATGGTGGACCGCTTCGGCATCCTCCCCGAGCCCACCCAGATGCTGTTCAAGGTCACCGAGCTGAAGCTCAAGGCCACGCCGCTTGGCGTCAAGAAGATCGACCTGGGCGCCCGGGGTGGGCGCATCGTGTTCGGCGCCGCCGCCCAGGTGGACCCGGCACGGATCGTCAGTCTGGTGCAGAATCATCCCAGCCAGTATCGTCTGGATGGCTCCGATAAGCTGCGTCTGACCATCGAGCTGAACGAGCCGGAGAAGCGCTATGAGCGGCTCAAGGGTCTGCTCGATGATCTGGGCGGCCGCGCGGCCGCCTGAGCACACCGCGGCGCACGGTCGGCGCCGCCCGTTCGAGCATTCGCGTCGCGCACCGGGACCGTGCGAGGACGCAACCGAAGATGGCTGTAGGTCTGTACCGGTGAAGAGCACGGCATCGACGATCCAGAGCCCGGCCCGGGGTGGCCGGCGACCCAGCGCAGCCGGCGCGAGATCCGCATCGCCGACACTTGCCCTGACACGCCGACTCGGCTGGCCATCGGCCGCGCTGACCGCGCTGTTCATCGGCCTGTTCTCGGCCCTGCCTGCGGCTCACGCGCAGGTCGGACGATATGTGGTCGAGCTGCTGGTGTTCCAGGAGCTGGGTTATAGCAGCGTCCAGCCGCAACCACTGGCATCGCCACAGCCCACTCACTATGCCAGCGCCATCGGTGTGGTATCCGCGCGACCGGGCGTGCCGAGCGCCAGCGCGCTGGTGCAACGCCTGCCGGGCAATGCCCTGCATCTGGTCGGCGCCCGTGACGCGCTGTCAGGCTCGGGCGCCTACCAGCCGCTGATGCATCTGGGTTGGCGACAGGCCGCCTATGATCGCGAGACACCTGAGTACGTTGGCGTGGGCGAGGCGAGCAGCGGTCCGGTGTTCGGTACCGTTGCGCTGCTGCACGGGCGCTTTCTGCATGTGGATCTGGATCTGGTCTACGACTCGGGTGTCACCCGGCACCGGCTACGTGCCGGGCGCAAGGTTCAACTCGGCGAGCTGATGTACTTCGACCACCCGGCCTTCGGCGCAATTGCGCGGGTAGTACGGGACGACTGAACGTCGGTCCACGCCGCCCGCCCGGCGCTATGCGACCCGGGCGGGGGTTGGCGCGGCGGACAGGTGCCCGCGCGTCGGCAAGCTCAACTGGCAGCCAACCTCGGCACCACGTGCGCGAGCAAACGCCGCACGCGCTGCATGCCTTGCACCAGCTGGCGCTCGATGTCCTGCATGGTGATCGCACCGTTGCCCCGACCGGCCGCCGGATTGGCGATGACCGCGATGTGCGCGTAGCACATGTCCAGCTCACGCGCGAGCGCGGCCTCGGGCATACCGGTCATACCGACCAGATCACAACCGTCACGCTCGAGTCGGTCGACCTCGGCGGCGGTCTCCAGCCGCGCGGCTCGACCACGTGCGAACCGACGATGGTGCGCGGCGGCGAAGCGCGCAACAAGGATGCCGAGGTGGCGATCTGCTTGCTCGACCTCCGCACGGTTCCGGGACGTGAGTCTGCCCAGCTGGTCGAGGCTCTCCAGAAGCAGGTCCAGGGCGAGATCCGCGTCGTGTCCGAG
>JAGRHX010000583.1 GCA_020444775.1 Gammaproteobacteria bacterium | reverse complement strand
TTCGACGCCATCGTCATCGGTGCCGGCATCTCCGGCATGTATCAGCTGCATCGGCTGCGCAAGCTCGGTATGCGGGTGCGGGTGCTGGAAGCCGGTAGCGGTGTCGGCGGCACCTGGTACTGGAACCGTTACCCCGGTGCCCGATTCGATTCGGAGAGCTGGTCATACGGCTATTCGTTCTCCGAGGCGTTGCTCGAGGAGTGGGACTGGAGCGAGCACTTCGCCGGCCAGCCCGAGATCGAGCGCTACTGCAACCTCGCCGCCGACAAGCTCGATCTGCGGCGCGACATCCAGTTCAACGCCCGGGTCCGATCCGCGCACTACGATGATGCCGGCGATTTCTGGCGGATCGAGATCGAGGATGGCAGCGTCTACAAGGCGCGTTTCATGGTCACTGCGATCGGTCTGTTGTCGGCGCCGACCATGCCCCGTTTCGAGGGTATCCACGACTTCCAGGGTGAGTGGAGTCACACCGGTCTGTGGCCCAAGCAAGGCATCGACGTCGCGGGTAAGCGGGTCGCCGTGATCGGCACCGGCGCGAGCGGTGTCCAGGCCATCCAGGAGATCGCCAAGAGCGCCGCGCATCTGACCGTCTTCCAGCGGCGTCCCAACTGGTGCACGCCGTTGCACAACGGCCCGATCACCAAGCCGGAGATGAACGAGATCCGCGGTCGCTACCCGGAGATCTTCCAGCGCTGTCAGGAGACCGCGGCCTGCTTCATCCATACCGTCGATCCGCGGGGCACCTTCGAGGTCAGCGAGGCAGAGCGCAATGCTTTCTGGGAAGAGCTGTACGCGGGTCAGGGCTTTGGTATCTGGCAGGGCAACTTCCGCGACATGCTCACCGATCCGCAAGCCAACCGACTGATGTCGGAGTTCGTTGCCAACAAGATCCGCCAGCGCGTCAAGGACCCGAAGGTCGCGGAGATGTTGATTCCGAAGGACCACGGCTTCGGTACCCGGCGCGTGCCGCAGGAGACCCGCTACTACGAGGTCTACAACCAGCCCAACGTCGAGCTGGTGAGCATGCTCGAGACGCCCATCGAGCGCATCACCGCCACCGGTGTACGCACCAGCGAGAAGGACTACGAGTTCGACGTCATCGTCTACGCGACCGGGTTCGACGCGGTCACCGGTGCCTTCGACCGCATCGACATCCGTGGCAGCAAGGGTCTGCGTCTGAAGGACAAGTGGAAGGCGGGGCCGACCACCTTCATCGGTCTGATGGTCGATGACTTCCCGAACATGTTCATGATCATGGGGCCGCATGCCGCGCTCGGCAACAACCCGCGCAGCATCGAGTACAACGTCGAATGGATCAGCGGCATGCTCGGACACATGTGGTCGCAGGGGCTTTCCCGCGTCGAGGCACCACCGGAGGCGGTCGCCGATTGGGCGGCGTTCGTTCGGCGCAAGGCCGAGGGCCTGCTGTCCAACGAGATCGACTCCTGGATGACCGGCATCAACCTCAACGTCGAAGGCAAGCAGACCCGGACCATCGTCCGCTACAGCGGTACCGCGCCCGAGTATCGTGCGCGCTGCCAGCAGGTGGCCGAGCAAGGCTATCGCGAGCTGCGGCTCGCCTGAGGCCCGAGGTCTTCGATAGCGGCTCGACACCGCCGTGCGGTGCGGGCCGCGGTCGGTCGCGGTTCAGCGCAGCTGACTGTCCTTGCTGCCGCGCCGGTTGTAGCCGCTGAAGGCGTCCTGGCGTTCGTCGAGCTCGCTCTGGCAGCTCACGCAGAGTCGCACGCCGGGTACCGCCTGGCGTCGTGCCGCGGGGATTTCCTCGTCGCATTCCTCGCAATGCAGCAGCGACTCACCGTGTGGCAGCCGGCTGCGTGCCCGCTTCACCGCGTCCTCCACGGTTGCGTCGATCTGGTCCTGTATCGCGCCATCGCGTGTCCAGCCACCGGCCATCGTTCACCCCTCGCCCGCAGGCCCGTTACCTGTGCGCCATAGTCCATGCTAAACGCTTCCCGACGTCGGGATGAAGGGTACGAGGCCGCAAGGCCATCAGACCCAGGGATCGTAGGAGCCGAAGTTCCACAGGTGCGATTCGGGATCGAGGCAGGAATAGAGACGCCCGCCGTAGTCCTGATCCGCGGGCTCCAGCACGATGTGGGCACCACGGGCGCGGGCACGGGCGCAGTGCGCGTCGACATCGTCGACGATGATGTAGGCACTTTGCGTGCAGAAGCCACCCGCCGCGGCCGGGGGCTTCTGGTAGCGGTCGAAGCTGTGGTCGGCTGTGGAGCCGAGCATGATCATCGAATCGCCCAGCGTCAGCTGGGCGTGGGCGATGCGGCCCTCATCTTCGCTCACGACAAGATGTCGTTCGAAGCCGAAGGCATCGCACAGCCAATCGACCGCGGCGGCGGCATCGTGATACTTGAGTGTCGGGATGATGATGCTCGGCATCTGCAGTCTCCGTTACAGGCGTCGTCGTCGGCTCAGGCCGCGTCCACGCAGCCGTTTCGCTTGAGCACCCGCTCCGTGGAGGCCGGAAAGCGTTCCAGCTTCTCGACCGGGCGGCGTGGGCGGGGCAACAGCTCGCCGCCGCAGTTCGGGCAGCGGCCGGCGAGCACGTCGTCCGCGCAGTCGACGCAGAAGGTGCACTCGAAGGAGCAGATGCGGGCCTGGGTGCTGTCCGGCGGCAGATCCCGGTCACAGCATTCACAGTTGGGTCGAAGTGCGAGCATGGGAAAGTCCAGTGTGGGGCACCGGCCGGGTCTGATGGAGTCGCCGCATCGGTGCGTTGTCGGGCGAGTGGTCGCGGCGTGGATCAGGCCGCGTTGTCGGCCTGCTCGGTTGCCTGGTACGCCGGGCGTGCGCAGAGCCGCTCGAAATAGCCGGCCACCTGACCGGGCAGGGACTCATCGAGCAGCATGCGGTAGATGCGCAGGGTGTAGCCCATCATCACGTCCGCCGCGCTGAAATCGTCACCCAGCAGCCAGGTTCGGCCCGTCAACGCCTGATCCACCGCCGCCGCGCAGAGCCGGGCACGTTCGGCCATCTCCTCGACCATCTCCGCCTGCGCGCGATCGCCGAATACCCGTCGATGATTGACAATCTCGCCCAGCGGCCGGGCGAAGGTGGCCTCGGCGAACCAGCACCATTGCAGATAGGTGCCATGCTCGGCACTGCCCGCGATCGGCTCCAGGCGACCCTTGCCATAGCGGGCCAGCAGCAGCTGCAGCATCGCACCCGACTCGTACAGGGTGCAATCGCCATCGCTCATCACCGGCACCTTGCCGGTCGGGCTCAGGCTGCGCCACTGCGGGCTGGACCGAAAGCTCGGTGACATGTCGACCTTCACCACCCGATAGGGCAGTGACAGCTCCTCGCACAGCCAGATGACGCGGAAGCCGCGGGTGCGCCTGGCGTGATGGATCTCGATCATGGTGTGGTCCTCGTTGCAACGTGATGCCAGAGTATCGCACCGTCCGCCATCAGTCCGGGAGCGGAGCACCGCAAGGCTGCCCGCGGGTGCCCGGCCAGCCCGCTTCATCGGCTTTTGGAGAGACCGAACATGGATCTGAGACTCGACGGAAGAACCTGTCTGGTGACCGGGGCCAGCGCCGGTATCGGTGTCGCCATCGCCCGGGGGCTGGCGGCCGAGGGGGCGCGGCTCGCGCTGTGCGCACGGCGCGAGGCGCGTTTGCAGGCGGTCGCGGATTCGATCGCCGAGCAGACGGGCGAACGGCCGATCGTCGTGCCGGCCGATCTGATGCAGGCCGATGCGCCGGCGCGGATCCGCGACAGGCTGGACGCGGCGTTCGGCGGCCTGGACATCCTGGTCAACAACGCGGGGCTCTCGAGCCGTCCACAGACCATCGCCCCGGACGAAGTCTGGAACGCGGGCTTCGATCTCAAGTTCACCACGCTCAGGCGTCTGACCAATGCCCTGCTGCCCGGCATGCGCGAGCGTGGCTGGGGACGCATCGTCAACATCACCGGCATCGTCGAGCCGATCTCGACCAGCGCGGCGCTGACCGCCTGCGCCGCGGTGCATGCCTGGTCCAAGGGCCTGTCGCGGGACCTGGCCGCGGACGGTATCACGGTCAACTGCGTGCCGCCGGGGCGCATCGACAGCGAGCAGATACAGCGGATATTCTCCGACCCGGAGGTCCGGCGGCGTCAGATCGAGCAGCACATTCCCAAGGGCCGTTTCGGTGCGCCCGAGGAGCTCGCCGATCTGGTGGTGTTCTTGTGCTCGCCGCGCGCGGACTACATCACCGGCACGGTGATCCCGGTCGATGGTGGTATGTCGCGCTTCTCGATGTGAAGCATCACAGGCGATCGGCATCGACCCCAAGGCCAGCGTTCGTTGAGCGGGCCTTGGGGTGTCGAGTCGATGCCGAGTGGTATGCCGGCGCTCAGCGCACCTTGGCCATCACCTCGTCCTTGAAGCGACGCATGTTGTCCAAGGTGGCGTCCAGATCCTTGCCGAACAGACCGAAGTCGAAGGACGTGACGCCGGCCTCGGCCAGCGCCTTGATGTCGCCGGCAAAGTCCGCCGCGCCGCCGGTGAACAGCTTGCGCTTGCCGTCCACGCTACCCTTGGGCTGAGCCTCGGGATTGGACGAGACCCTATAGGCGAGCGCCACCGCGTCCGCCGGGCGTCCGGCCTTCTCGGTCAGCGTGCGCAGCTTCTGCATGCCGGCCTTGAAGCGATCCAGCGTGTCCATGGGGAACTTCGGATTGGTGCCGATCGGATACCAGGCGTCGCCATAGCGGGCGGTGCGTCGCAGCGCCGGACCGCTCTCGCCGCCGACCCAGATCGGGATCGGCTGCTGCACCGGCTTGGGTGGGAACAGCACGTCCTTGAAGTTGACGTACTTACCCTCGAAGGCCGGATGCTCGTTGGTCCACAGCTCCTTGCAGGCCATCATGAACTCGTCGGTGACCGCGCCACGCTCGGCGAACGGCGGCGCGCCGATGGCCACGAACTCCTCCTCGCACCAGCCGGCGCCGATGCCGAGCGTCAGACGACCCTTGGACAGGTAGTCGAGGGTGGCAAGGATCTTGGCGGTGAGCACCGCCGGTCGATGCGGCACCACCATCACCGAGGTGACGATGCGCAAACGGTTGGTGGACGCGGCGATGAAGGTCGCGGCGGTGAGCTGCTCGAGGCGGTCCGCGGCGGCACCGGAGGGGAACTCTCCGGAGTCGGAGTAGGGATAACGTGAAGCGATGCTGGTCGGGATCATCACGTGATCGCTGACCGTGACGTAGTCGAAACCAAGACTCTCGGCTTCCTGGGCGATCCTGACCAGGCTGTCCGGCCCGATCAACGGGCCGCTGGTGGGGGCACTGCAACCAATCTGCATGGAATCCTCCCGATGTCCGGTGGGACAGGTGAAGGTGGGACGGGTGAACGGGGCCTGGCGGCCTTGGATACGTGCCGCGGTGTGCCACGGCATCCAGGCGAGGACGAAATCTCGAGCGTATCGGCCGAGTATGCCGCTGGCGCGGATTGCCCGCCAGCTCGGAATGTCCTTCAATGTGGCCAGTGACCCTGGACAGTCGCTCAGGCAGCGAGGAGGTTGCAGCGATGGCAGCGAACGAGAACCTGTACGAGGTGGTGTGGCCGCGGAGTGAGCGGCAGGCACGGCTCGAGCCCCTGGCCGGTCGGTTGGAGACGCTGGAGGGCAAGACCGTCGTCCAGCTCTGGGATTACCTGTTTCGCGGTGACGAGGTCTTCGAGCTGCTCGAGGAGGGACTGCGGGAACGCTATCCCGGTATCCGCTTCGTCAGCTGGCGTGAGTTCGGCTCCACCCACGGTGAGGGTGAGCGCGAGCTCCTCGACTCGCTACCGGAGCGGCTGCGGGAGCTGGGCGCCGACGCGGTCATCTCCGGCATGGGCTGCTGAGGCAGCTGCACGCCCGCCGTGTTGCGGGCCAGCAGCATCGCCGAACGCGCCGGGGTGCCGAGCACCGCGCTGGTCTGCGAGGGATTTCTCGGGCAGGCGAGCACCACCTCGGTGGGGCTGGGCATGCCCAACCTGCCGGCCGCCCGGGTGCCGGGTCACACCGGCGCGCAGAGCGCCGAGGAGCTGCGTCGCAACATCCTCGAGGTCACCGTCGACGAGGTGGTCAGGACCTTGACCGAGGCGCCCGCGCCGGCGGTGATGGCCAACGAGCCCGGGCCGCGTGACATCGTCTTCAGCGGTAGCTTCGAGGAGGTCAACCGGCTGTTCTACGAGAACCAGTGGAGCGACGGTCTGCCGGTGGTGCCACCGAGCATGGACAAGGTCGAGGCCTTCCTGGCCTGGACCGAGCGCGACGCCGACCAGGTCATTGGTCGACTGCTGCCGGACAACCGCGCCGCGACCGTCTGGAGCGTGGCGGTCAACGGGGTGCTGGCCGGCTGC
>JAGRHX010000582.1 GCA_020444775.1 Gammaproteobacteria bacterium | reverse complement strand
GTGCCACCCATGTCGAAGCCGATGATCCGGTCGAGCCCCAAGGTGGCGGCGGTGCGCACCGCGCCGACCACGCCGCCGGCGGGGCCGGACAGGATGCTGTCCTTGCCCTGGAACAGACGCGCGTCGACCAGCCCACCGTTGGATTGCATGAACATCAGCCGGGCCTGGTCGAGCTCGGCCGAGACCCGGTCCACGTAGCGGCGCAGGATCGGTGACAGATAGGCATCGACCACGGTGGTATCGCCACGTCCCACCAGCTTCATCAGCGGGCTGACCTCGTGCGAGACCGAGATCTGGGTGAAACCTGCCTCATGGGCAAGCGTGGCCAGGGTCTGCTCGTGGGCGTGGTAGCGGTAGCCGTGCATGAAGACGATCGCGCAGGCGCGGATGCCGTCGGCGTAGGCGCCGCGCAGCGCCTCGCGCGCGGCCGCCTCGTCCAGCGGCTCGAGCTCGCGGCCATCGGCGGCGTGGCGCCCACCGACCTCCACCACCCGTTCGTAGAGCAGCTCGGGCAGACGGATGTCCAGCTTGAACAGATCCGGTCGGGTCTGGTTGCCGATGCGCAGCGCGTCGGCGAAACCGCGGTTGACCAGCAGCAGCACCCGTTCACCCTTGCGCTCCAGCAATGCGTTGGTGGCGACGGTGGTGCCCATCTTCACCGAGTGCACCTCGTGGGTGCGAACGGGCTCGCCGGACGCGATCCCCATCAGATCGCGAATGCCCTGCAGCGCGGCGTCTGGATAGCGTTCCGGTGCCTCGGACAGCAGCTTGTGCGTGTGGTAGGCGCCACTCGGGTCACGTGCGACGATGTCGGTGAACGTGCCACCCCGATCGATCCAGAACTGCCATTGAGACACCGATTGATTCTCCTACGGGATATCCGGCGGGACGCCACCGAGTCTGGCCCGGCAACCCGGGGCCTGCGCATATCGGCCGGTCGCGGGCCGCGTCAGGCGCGCTCGGTGGAGTTCGATTCGGGCTAGCATAGCAGCCTCGCGCAGGTGTCGGCCCAGGCTTGCCGGCGCGCACGATCGGGCTCGACTGGCGGTTGGACTCATGAATCAGAGATTGGAAACGCACATGAATCAGAACGTGTTTCGTTTCAGCGGCGGCGAGTTTGCCGAGCTGATCATCGAGCGCGCAGAGGGCGCCTACGTGTATGGCGCCGACCGCCGACCGGTGCTCGATTTCACTTCCGGGCAGATGAGCTCGATTCTCGGTCATTCGCACCCCGAGATCGTGGCGACGATCCGTGAGGCGGCGGCGCAGCTGGACCATGTGCACAGCAGCTTCCTGTCCACTCCGGTGCTGGCCTTGACCGAGGCCTTGAACGGCTTGCTGCCGCCGAGCCTGTGTAAGGTGCTGCCACTCAGCACCGGCGGCGAGTCGAACGAGGCGGCGCTGCGCATGGCAAAGATGGCCACCGGTGGTTTCGAGATCGTCGCCTTCGATCGGTCCTGGCACGGTGTCACCGGTGGCGCTGGCGCCAGCACCTTCAACGGCGCCCGCCAGGGCTACGGTCCGACGCTCTCCGGCGCCATGGCCCTGCCTACACCGGACGCGTATCGCTCACCCTTCGCCCGCGACGGCCGGTATGACTGGCAGGCCGAGCTGGACTTCGGTTTCGAGATGCTCGACCGACAGTCGGTCGGCCGCTACGCGGCGGTCATCGCAGAGCCTGTATTGAGCTCGGCAGGCATCATCGAGCTACCGCATGGCTATCTGGGCGCGCTCAAGCGCAAGTGCGAGGAACGTGGCATGTTGCTGATCCTCGACGAGGCGCAGACCGGTCTGGGCCGCACCGGCGATATGTTCGCCTTCGAGCACGAGGGCGTGGTGCCGGACATCCTCAACCTGTCCAAGACCCTGGGCGCCGGTCTGCCGCTGTCGGCGACCATCACCTCGCCCGAGATCGAGGCTACCTGCCACGAGCGTGGCTACATCTTCTACACCACCCACGCGGCGGATCCGCTGCCGGCGGCGGTCGGCGCCAAGGTCATCGAGATCATCGTGCGCGACGCGCTCGCCGCCCGCGCGCGCGAGCTCGGGACGTACATGAAGGGATTGTTGCTGGACCTGCAGCAGCGTCACGAGGTCATCGGTGACGTGCGTGGCCGCGGACTGCTGCTGGGTGTGGAGCTGGTCACCGATCGGCACAGCAAGAACCCGGCCCGGGAGCTGGGGCTGGCGGTGAGCCGACGATGTCTGGAACTGGGCGCGAGTCTGAACATCTCGCGCCGCTCGGTCGCCAACATCTTTCGTATCGCACCGCCGCTCACGGTCAAACGTGAGCAGATCGATACCGCGATCGAGATCCTCGACACGGCCCTGGGCGAGCATCGCTCGTGACGCGATCGCTGTGCCGCGCCACCGATTAGCGACTCGATACCCGATCAATAGGGATTGAAGTTCAAGCGATGCCCGGGCGCGTCCCAGGTCGTGCGCAGCAGCACACCGTCACGTGACCCGGTGATCCAGGCGGTACGCATATCGGCGCCGCCGAAGCAGATATTGGTGGTGATCCGATCGCCGGTCGGGACGAACTGTTTACTACCGTCGGTGGCGAAGACCGTGATCCCGCCGCTGCGCACCGTGGCGACGCAAACCCGACCCTCGCCATCCACAGCCAGCGAGTCGAGCAGCTGGTCATCATCGACCTCACCGTGCAGCCGGCCGCGGGTCTCCTTGCCGAAACGCAACGCCAGCTCGCCGGGCGCGGTGACATCGAAGCCGCGTAGTCTGCCGGTGTGGGTCTCGGCCACGTACACCGTGCGCTCATCGGGCGACAGGCCGACCCCGTTGGGTGCGTCCAGGGGATAGACCAGCTCACGGATCGACGAGCCGTCACTGCGCGCGTAGTACAGCCCGCCGTGATCGCGGTGGCGTGGCCAGCTGCTGCCGTGATCGGTGAACCAGAATCCGCCGTCTCGATCGAACACCAGATCGTTGGGTGCGCTGAGCCGTTGACCCTCGACCTCGGTATAGATCGTCTCCACGTTGCCGGTCTGGATGTCCACGGCCTGGATGCAGCCGCGTTCGTCGCGGCCGCCGTTGTTGCACAGCCAGATCCGTCCATCCGGACCGAAGGCCGCGCCGTTCGGTCCGCCGCCACAGTCGGCGATCACCTCGACCCGGCCGTCCGGCTGCACCCGGCTCAGGGTGCCGCGCTCGATCTCCACCAGGATGACCGAGCCGTCGGGCATGGCGATGGGGCCTTCCGGGAAGCGCAGGCCGGTGGTGACGACGCGGGCCTTGGGCTCGGGCGCGGTGGTGTGCCGGGTGGGGGAAGACATGGGGGCGTTCCTCTTCGGGGGCATGGCATTTGCCGTGATGGACGGGCACTATAAGCCCAACCCAAGGCGAGGAGCGAGTGCCCTATGTTGAGTTTTGCCATCACCGCCGCCGACGGCAGGGTCGAGCGCCTGCCGCTGGCCGTGACCCGGCTGGTCATTGCCGGCTGGACCGGCCGC
>JAGRHX010000581.1 GCA_020444775.1 Gammaproteobacteria bacterium | reverse complement strand
AGACGCTCGGCCTCGTCGGCGAATCCGGCTGCGGCAAGACCACGACGGGTCGCCTGCTCACCCGCATCCTCAAGCCGACCGCCGGCAGCATCGAATACCATCAGGCCGATGGCGGCACCGACGACATCGCAGGCCTTGAAGGT
This sequence comes from Gammaproteobacteria bacterium, assembly GCA_020444775.1. Next base: position 1,794 of record JAGRHX010000581.1, on the reverse strand, counting down.
CCCGCGCTGAAGGCCTTCCGTCGCGACATCCGGATGATCTTCCAGGATCCGTTTTCTTCTCTCAATCTGCGGCTCCCTGTCCTCGACATCATCGGACAGAGTCTCTCCGCCTATGGCGTGGCGACAGGCGCGAAGCGCGAGCAGATGGTCGCGGAACTGCTCGAGGAAGTGGGCCTGCGTCCCGAGTACATCCGGCGCTACCCGCACGCCTTCTCCGGCGGCGAACGCCAGCGCATCGGCATTGCCCGGGCGCTCGCGCTCAGGCCCCGGCTCATCGTCGCGGATGAAGCAGTCTCGGCACTCGATGTCTCGGTGCAGGCGCAAACGCTCAACCTGCTGAACCGGCTGAAGGCCAAGTACAACCTGACCTACGTCTTCGTCGCCCACGATCTCTCCGTGGTCGAATATATCTGCGACCGCGTCGCCGTGATGTATGTCGGCAAGATCGTCGAGATCGGCGATCGCGACAGCATCTTCCGCAAGCCACTGCACCCCTACACCGAAGCGCTGATGTCGGCGGTGCCCCAGCCCGACCCGAACCTGCGGGGCAAGCGCCGGCGTGTGCGGCTCAAGGGCGAGGTCGCCGACCCCGCCAACCCGCCGACCGGCTGCTACTTTCATCCGCGCTGCGCCCACGCCACCGATCGCTGCAAGACCGAAGCGCCGCCGTTGCGCGACATGGGCAACGGCCACAAGTCCGCCTGTCACTACGCCGGAGAGCTCAATCTCAGCGGCGCCCTCACCATGGCCGCTCCCGGCCAGTTCACAGGAGAACCCGCATGAGTACGGCGCAGCCGAACATCCTTTGGATCTGCACCGACCAGCAGCGGTTCGACACGATCGGCGCGCTGGGCAACCCGTACGTGTCAACGCCGAACATCGACCGGCTGGTGGCGGAAGGGACCGCGTTCGACCGCGCCTACTGCCAGGCGCCGATCTGCACCCCATCACGGTCGAGCTTCCTCACCGGCGTTTATCCGAGCACGGCACAGGCGAACCGCAACGGCAACGACGCCTTCTCCGACCGCTATCCGCTGGTCACGAAGATCATGGCCGATGCCGGCTACACCTGTGGCAACGTCGGCAAGCTACACCTCGCGAGCCCCTATCAGCGGATGGAGCCGCGGGTCGACGACGGATACTCGACCTTCCAGTACAGCCACGCACCCCGCGACGGCTGGGCGACCGATCACGACTACGCCGACTGGGTCCGCTCGAAGGGCGAAAACCTCGGCGAACTGGTCAAAAGCGTCGATGGCGTCCCCGCTGAATACCACCAGACCACCTGGGCGGCGACGCGCTCCATCGAGTTCATGGAAGCGAACCGAGACCAGCCCTGGCTGCTCAGCGTCAACATCTACGACCCCCATCCCCCGTTCAATCCGCCAGCCGAATACCGGGCTCTGTTCGACCCCGCGAAGATGCCCGGCCCGCACTACGAGCAGGGTGATCTCACGGCCCAGGCTGCGCTCTCCGAGATCGACTTCCAGTCCGAGGCACGCGATCCCCACGACCTCGACATCAACCACCCGATCGTGCCCGCAACGCTCAAGCGCGGCGAGGGCGATCCCGCGGGGCTTTCCCCGGGCGAGCGCGACGCGTGGACGCTGCAGGCGGCCTACTACGCCATGATCAAGCTCATCGACGACCAGCTCGGCCGCATGCTCGCCGCGCTGGATGATCTCGGCCTGAGCGAGAACACCATCGTCATTTTCACCTCCGACCACGGCGAGACGCTGGGCGACCACGGACTGATCCAGAAGGGCTGCCGCTTCTACGAAGGGCTGGTGCGCG
>JAGRHX010000039.1 GCA_020444775.1 Gammaproteobacteria bacterium | reverse complement strand
GCGTCCTTGAAGTGCCGGCAGGTGGATTTGCGCCAACGCAGTGGGCTGACACCCGATCGAGATTCGTGTGGTGGCATTAGCGTGACGGGTGATCCCCGAGCATTCAGGCACTTGGCTGATCTGGCACGCTTTGCGCACGGATATCCACGAATTCGACCATGGCACCTCGGGCAGATACCGAGTCGACATCACGATGTGAATGACCCTTATTCGAGCGCAGGCTGATGGCTCGAGCGAGTCAGACGAAGCGACATAGCGCTGCCGCTCCAGCCCCTGCGCTCGCGCGTTCAACACCTGAACAATGGGAGGAGGTCTCATGTATACGCTCAAGTATATCCTGACCACGGTTATGTTGTGTGGCGCACTCACGGGCTGCGCGGGCTTGTCATCGACCGAGCAGCGAACCTTGAGCGGTGGGGCGATTGGCGCCGCCGCGGGCGCAGCCGGCAGCGCGGCGACCGGAGGCTGCGTGTCTTGTGGCGCCGCGCTGGGCGGCGCCGTAGGCGCTGGGGCCGGGTACATCACCGACAAGAGCAAAGACGAAGATGACAACCGGTAGTGCTCGACTCAGGCACGAACGATACTCGCTGCCGCGATGTCGATCCTGAGTCAGCACGGCGGCTTCGCCATTGCTCCGCTGATTGCATCGACTCGAAGCCGATGCGTCTGGAGTCGGTCTTCGATCGGTACAATCGGCAGCTGTGAGGACTCCGATGCGTGAGGACGCGAAGTGGCATCTTCCGGCACCGGTGCGACTCGGGCTGGGCATGGCGGCATTCGGGTCGGCGACCCCGATCAGCAAGATCGTGGTCTCGGCAATGCCGGTGTTCGTGGGCTCCACGCTTCGCGTAGGTCTGGGAGCATTGGTGCTGACGCCCGTCGCGATACGCCATCGGGCAGCGATCGCAGGCATGTCAGGACGCGACTGGGGCCTGGTCGCGCTGATCTCCTTGTTTGGCATGTTCGGTTTCTCCGCCCTGATGCTCTACGGCATGTCCATGACCAGCGGCGTGGTCGGCGCAACCATCATGAGCACGACACCGGCAGTCACGGCCGCCGCGTCGATGCTCCTGGTCGGTGACCGGCCGACCTGGCGCAAACTGGTTGCCATCGTGCTTGCCGTAGTCGGCGTCATGACGCTGCATCTGGGGACCAATCAGATACCGGGCAGCAATCTCGATCTGGCGCTCGGCTCCGCGCTGATCTTTGCGGCGGTGTGTTGCGAAGCCTGCTACACGTTGCTCGGAAAGCGGATGTCCGAGGACATGGACCCCGGGCTGGTCGCCTTCCTCGCCGCGCTGCTCTCGCTCCCGCTGTTCATACCGTTCGCCATCTGGCAATGGTCGCAGGTCGACTGGCAGGGCATGGATGCAACCGTCTGGACCGCGGTGATCTGGTACGGCGCGGGCACGTTGGCCCTTGGAACCTACCTGTGGTACTCGGGACTGCGCGACGCCGAGGGCGCCGTCGCCGCCGGTTTCATGGGCGTGATGCCCGCATCAGCGTTGATCCTGTCGTACCTGCTGTTGGGAGAGGCCTTTGCATGGCTGCATCTGGCGGGTTTCTCCATCGTCTTCGCCGGCGTTCTCCTGATGAGCTGGGAGCATGCGGCAATGGCGGACGAATGACACAGTGCGAGGGCACGCCCGCTCAGGATCGTGGGGTGACCTCGGTGGTCAGGATCGGAGCGGCATCCAGGTTGCGGCTGTCCATCATGTCCGCGATCCGGGTTATGGCCTCGATCAGACCACCACGCTCACCGGCGGGGAGCGCCATCAAAGCTCTGTTGAACTCATCGTGCAGCAGCGGTGGCGCGTCGGCCAGGACGCGAGCGCCGCGTTCGGTCACCCGCGTATGGACGATGCGGCGGTCGGTGGTCGATCGATAGCGCTCGACCAGTCCCTTCTCCTCCAGCTTGTCCAGGATGGTGATGACCGTCGCCGAGCTCAGGTCGGCGCGCTCTGACAGCGCCTTGGTGGTTACCGCGCCGAGCGCTTGAGCTGCCTGCAGCACCACGATCTGTGGGATGGTCAGGCCGACCGCGCGTGCCACCTCCCTGGAACGGACGTCTATTGCACGCACGATGCGGCGTATCGCCTTGAACATCACCGCAACCTCCCCCTCGGCCAGCATCAGGCATCTCCTGGTATGATTGTTAGAGTTCTAATCATCACAATACCTTCTATTGGCACAATACTTCTTCTGGCCATGACAGCGTCGGGCAGCCCCTGCAGATGGCTTGCCCGATGACTTGTCGTGTCCGCGAAGCGGCGTCCGGTCCCGAGACCGGCCCTACAACCGAGGAACGAGATCATTTCATGTGCGGCATCTGTGGAGAACTGATTTACACGAATGGAAGCAGCAAGAGGCCCACAGGCCACGCATCGCTGAGCGCGGTCGAGGCCATGGCCGACCGCATGGCGGCACGCGGCCCCGACGGCAACGGCGTCCTCGCCCGCGGCAACGTCGCCTTCGGTCACCGGCGGCTGAAGATCGTCGACCTCTCCGAACGCGCCGCGCAGCCGTTCGTCGACACCGGCCTCGGTCTGTTCCTGGTCTTCAACGGTTGCATCTACAACTACCGGGAGCTGCGCGCCGAGTTGGAAGCGCTCGGCCACGTGTTCGCCTCGCATGGCGACACCGAGGTCGTGCTCAAGGCCTGGGCGCAATGGGGACAGCAGTGCGTGCAACGACTGCAGGGCATGTTCGCTTTCGCGCTGCACGAGCTCGACAGCGGCCGCACCGCGCTGGTTCGGGACCGCTTTGGCATCAAGCCCCTGTACTACGCCGAGCAGCCCGGCCGGCTGCGATTCGCCTCGACCCTGCCTGCGCTGCTGGCCGCCGGAGACGTGGACACGTCCATCGACCGGGTTGCGCTGCACCACTACATGAGCTGGCATGCCGTCGTGCCCGCTCCACACACGATCTTGAACGGTGTGCGCAAGCTACCCGCGGCCAGCATGCGTCTGGTCGAGGCCGACGGCTCGTCGCGGGAACACCGCTACTGGGAACCGAGCTTCGACAAGAGCGTGGCGGATCTCGAGCGCAGCGACGATGAATGGCAGGACATGCTGCTGGACGCACTGCAGCTCGCCGTGCAACGACGGATGGTTGCGGACGTTCCCGTCGGCGTCCTGCTATCGGGTGGTGTCGACTCCAGTCTCATTGTCGGCCTGCTGGCCGAGGCCGGCCAACATGGCCTGCAAACCTTCTCGATCGGCTTCGAGGCCGCCCACGGCGAACGCGGCGACGAGTTCAAGTACTCGGATCTAGTTGCCCAGCGCTACGCGACCGAGCACCACAAGATCTTCATAGAATCCAAGGAGCTGCTGCAAAACCTGCCGGACACGATCCGTGCCATGTCCGAGCCGATGGTCAGCTACGACAACATCGGCTTCTATCTGCTGTCCCGCGAGGTGTCACGGACGCTCAAGGTCGTGCAATCGGGTCAGGGTGCGGACGAGGTGTTCGCCGGTTACCACTGGTACCCTCCCCTGGCTGACTCCAACGACCCGGTCGGCGACTATCGCCGCGCCTTCTTCGACCGGGACCATGCAACGCTTTGCACCCAGCTCGGCGAGGACTATGTCTGCGAGCGGGACGAGAGCCTGGCCTTCGTTGAATCGCACTTTGCCCGCGCCGGTGCCAATGACGCGGTCGACCGCGCGCTGCGTCTGGACACCAATGTGATGCTGGTCGACGA
>JAGRHX010000580.1 GCA_020444775.1 Gammaproteobacteria bacterium | reverse complement strand
TGCATCTGCATGGCATGTGGTCGATGCTCGATACCGGCGCCGGGAGATGGAATCCGGTCAAGCACGTGATCAGTGTTGCCCCGGGGACCACGGTCTACATGGAGACCGAGGTCGATGCCCCCGGACAATGGGCATTCCATTGTCACCTGGCTTATCACGCGGGTAGCGGTATGTTTCGAAAGGTCATCGTCGAAGGCGGGCCACTCGATTCGAGCAGCGCCTCCGGCGCACGAGTGGGGGGGTAGGCCATGCGACGACGACTTTCGACCCACCCATGCCTGTTCCTGTCGATGCTCGTGGTCCTGCTATCGGTATCGGTCCAGGCGCAGGAGAAGAACCCGATCTTTCATGGAGTCAATTTCGAGCAACTCGAATATCGCTTTGGAGACGATACCGACGTCGTCGCCTGGGATGCCGATGCGCTGGTCGGGACCGACGAATGGAAGTTCAGGATCCAGAGCAAGGCCGAGTACGAGACCAGGCCGGACATCTTCGAGACGCTCGAGCATCAGTTCCTGGTGCAACGGCTGTGGTCGGACTTCTTCGACCTCAAGGCTGGCATCCGCCTCGATATGCCCAAGGGGCCGGATCGCGTCTATGGCGTCATCGGTATTCAGGGGCTTGCGCCGCAATGGTTCGAGATCGATGCCGATCTGTTCGTCAGTGAGAATGCCGCCGTGTCCGCGCGACTGGACTCGAACTACGAGCTGCTGATCACCAATCACTGGATACTGACGCCGACTGTCGAGGTGGATGTTGGCTTCTCTGACGATGAGGAGATCGGACTCGGCGCTGGCCTGCGAAAAGCCGAGGCCGGTCTACGTCTCAGCTATGACCTCGTCGATCGGAGTGTCGCTCCGTATGTCGGAATTCACTACATGCATCTGTTTGGTGAGACCCGACAGCTTGCGCGCAACGATGGCGAGGCAACCGAAGACCTGTTCCTCACGGCCGGGGTGCGGTTGCGCTTCTAGTCCATCTTGGGTGCTGGTGATCGCGAGAACCGGACATCGTTCGCGCGACCAGCGCGTCTTCAGCAAATAGATCCTGGCGTGCCGGGGGCCGTCACAATTGAAGTGCATGTAGGTGGACAGATGGTCAGCAAGGCACGCGTTCCGAGTCGCTTCGGTCTGATTCTCGCCGTGATGGCGTTGCTGCTTGTGGCGGGTGGAGTCCTCGGGTGGCTGGGCGTGCTGCCCCTTGGGAGCTCGGACGATGTCGCGGTCAGGCTCCGGCCAGACGACGCCGAGCTCGTCGAGCTCGGAGCGAACGTCTATCGCCAGCAGTGCGCCGCCTGCCACGGTCGCGACCTCGAAGGACAGCCCAACTGGCGTCAACGTGGTGCCGATGGTCTGTTACCCGCGCCACCGCATGACGAATCCGGTCACACCTGGCACCACCCGGACCGGGTGCTGTTCGAGATCACCAAGTATGGCGTGCAGCGCTTCGCCGGTGCCGGGTATCGGAGCGCCATGCCCGCCTACGAAGGGACGTTGAGGGACCGCGAGATCGTCGCGGTGCTGTCCTTCATCAAGAGCCGCTGGAGCACGGAGGTTCAGGAGAAACAGGCAGCCATGCGCGCCCGATGAGTGGAGGCGTAGGCCTGGTCCTGTTCGTGATCGCGACCAGGATCGAGACCGAGCGCTCAGGAGCTGCAACCAACGTCCAAGTGTTCCCGGGGCGATCACCGTCTGGGAGGAATGGCCAGCATGGATCAAAATTCGTTCGACTCATCAAAGGACCCGGCCTGCGCCGAGCCATTGTGCGATCCCGTGTGTGGTATGGCGGTGACCAGCTCATCGCCCCATCGTCTGCAGCACGAGCATCACACGTATTACTTCTGTAGCGAGCGTTGTCTGGCACGATTCGAGGCCGAGCCTGACCGCTTCCTGTCACCGCTGGCATCGCCGCCGGGTGGAGAGCCAGCCGGTGTCACCCATACCTGCCCCATGCACCCGGAAGTCCGTCAGTCGGGACCCGGCAGCTGCCCGAAATGCGGGATGGCACTCGAGCCCGAGTCACCCCTGCCGGCGACCCGGGTCCAGTACACCTGTCCGATGCACCCGGAGATCGTCCGTGACCAGCCGGGATCGTGTCCGAAGTGCGGCATGGCGCTGGAGCCGATGACCGTGAGCATGGAGGACGAGCCGAACCCGGAGCTCGTCGACATGACGCGACGTTTCTGGGTCAGCGTGGTGCTCAGCGTGCCGCTGGTGGTGATCGCGATGGGCGGTATGGTCGGGTTGGATCTGGAGGCCTTCGCCACGCCACGCGCGCTGAGCTGGGCGGAGCTCGTGCTGGGCACGCCGGTGGTGCTCTGGGGCGGCTGGCCATTCTTCGTCCGTGCCTGGCAGTCGCTGCTCAACCGTAGTCTCAACATGTTCAGCCTGATTGGTCTGGGCACCGGGGTCGCGTATCTGTACAGCGTGGTCGCGATCACGCTGCCCGGGTTCTTTCCGACTTCGTTTCGCGATGCCCATGGCGAGGTGGCGGTCTACTTCGAGGCCGCCGCGATGATCGTCACCCTGGTGCTGCTCGGTCAGGTGATGGAGTTGCGCGCACGCCAGCGCACCGGGGCCGCAATCAAGGCGCTGCTCGAGCTTGCACCGAAGATGGCGCGTCGTATAGACGCCGATGGTAGCGAGCGCGACGTGCCGCTCGAGCAGGTGCAGGTCGGCGATCGACTGCGCATCCGACCCGGTGAGAAGGTGCCGGTGGATGGCCTGGTGGTCGAAGGGGAGAGCGCCGTCGACGAATCGATGCTCACCGGCGAGCCCATTCCGGTCGCCAAGAATGATGGCGACAAGGTGATCGGCGCGACCGTGAACGGCACCGGGAGTCTCATCATCGAGGCGACACGGGTCGGCGCCGACACCTTGCTCGCTCGGATCGTGGAGATGGTGGCCGCGGCGCAGCGCAGTCGTGCGCCCATCCAAAAGCTTGCCGACCAGGTCGCGGGTTACTTCGTGCCGGTGGTGGTCGGGATCGCCGTGGTGACCTTCGTGGTCTGGGCACTCGTAGGGCCCTCGCCGGCGATGGCCCATGCCCTCATCAACGCGGTCGCGGTGCTGATCATCGCCTGCCCGTGCGCACTGGGCCTGGCGACGCCCATGTCGATCATGACCGCGACCGGTAAGGGCGCTTCGCTCGGGGTGTTGTTCAAGGATGCCGAGGCCATCGAGGTGATGCGCCAGATCGATACCCTGGTGGTCGACAAGACCGGTACCCTGACCGAAGGCAAGCCGCGTCTGGTTGCGGTGGAGCCGGCGGAGGGGATGGACGAGTCCACCGTGCTGCGCCTCGCGGCCACGCTCGAGCGCGGCAGCGAGCATCCGTTGGCGGCGGCCATCGTCGCCGGCGCCGAGGCACGCGGTCTGAGCCTGGGTGAGTCCAGGGGCTTTGAGTCCTTCACCGGTCAGGGCGTGAGCGGCGAGGTGGACGGACATCGGGTGGCGCTGGGCAACCAACGTCTGGTCGAGTCGCTGGAGGTGACGCCCGGGCCGTTCCTCGAGCGTGCCGAGACCCTGCGTGGCGAGGGACAGACCGTCATGTTCGTGGTGCTGGACGGCGCCATCGCCGGCCTCGTCGGGGTCGCCGATCCGATCAAGCCGACGACCGCCGAGGCGATCTCCGCGCTGCACGCGGACGGCGTCCGTATCGTGATGCTGACGGGCGACAGCGAGACCACGGCGCGCGCGGTCGCCGGCCAGCTCGGGATCGACGATGTGATCGCGGGGGTGCTGCCCGATCAGAAGGCCGAAACCGTGAAGCGGCTGCAGAGCGAAGGTCGGACGGTCGGCATGGCCGGTGACGGCGTCAACGATGCACCGGCGCTCGCGCAGGCCCACGTCGGCATCGCCATGGGTACCGGCACCGACGTCGCGATGCAAAGCGCGGGCATCACCCTGGTCAAGGGTGACCTGCGCGGCCTGGTGCGTGCCCGGCTGCTGAGTCGGGCGACCATGCGCAACATCCGTCAGAACCTGTTCTTCGCATTCGTCT
>JAGRHX010000579.1 GCA_020444775.1 Gammaproteobacteria bacterium | reverse complement strand
CGCACACACCACCGCCGCTCTCATCGGTGTTTCCCACACCTTGTTGAGCAAATCAGGGGGGTATCTGCGCAACGACGTGCTGCCACCCTGGTCCCTGCTGGACAACATGCCCAGCTGGGAGCGCGGCGTGGTAATCGAGCTGCGCGACTCGGTTCGCGCGCTGAGAAATGACTTCTCACGTGAGCAGACCCAGTCCGCGGAAGACCGTGACCTGGCGCAGGCCGACGCCCAGTTCCACTTCGACGACTCACACTGGATGCTGCCTGCGACGGAAGAGGAATTCGCGGCAGGTACCGAGGCCTTGCGCCGGTATCTGCATCGGCTGCATACGTCCGGCTCGGAGCAGGCCCGCTTCTTCGTACGCGCGGACAACCTGAATTTCTATCTCGCCACCGTGGGCAAGCGGCTCGGCGCCTACGCGCAACAGCTCTCTGGCAATGTGCTCGGCCCGAGCGCCGGCACGCGAGGCGCCGAACAAGGTGCTGGCGCGGAGTTCACGCGAACGCCATGGAAGGATGTAGACAACGTCTTCTACGAAGCCCGTGGCTACGCCTGGGCGCTGCTGCACACCTTACGCGGCATCGAGCGTGACTTCGGCAACGTCATCGAGGCAAAGGCAGCCGACGGCGCGCTCGAGCAGATCATCCGCAAGCTGGAGGAGACACAAGCAACCGTCAGGAGTCCACTGATTCTCAACACCTCGGGCTTTGGTCTGCTGACGAATCACTCGCTGGTCATGGCGTCCTATATGTCGCGCGCCAACGCCGCGCTCATCGAGCTGCGTCAGCTCATCGCCGAAGGCTGAAGCCGGGCGAAGCGCGGTCATCGTCCGACATCGTGCCCCTGAGGCGGACAGCGGTTCCATCACCGGCCATGCCTTCACGCGCTTTCATTCACTCCAAGAGGCAATGAGAACATGAACACATCGCTCGAATATCAGCTCGTTCAATTGCTCGTCACCTACGCGCTCATCGGTGCGCTCGCTGTCTCGTTGGTCTGGCTGGGCTCGTCACTGACGGGGCACGTACGCTTCACGGCCGGCGCGTCCCGTCGCGGGCTGCTGGCCTTCGTGTCGGTGAACGCCGGGATACTCCTTGTGGGATACCTCACAGGAATCCTGACCCTGAACCCCACTGGCGCGCAGCGGCTCTACCACGAGCAGGCCCAGCGTACCCGACATCTGGAGCAGGACTTCGATCTGATCGCGGCGGAGCTGGAGAAGCAGTACCTTGCAAGGCGTCCCTCGGACCGGTCCGATGACTTCACCGAGGCGCAGGCCATGTGCGAGGGCTTACGGGACGAGTTCATCCATCTGACGATCAGCTTGACCCAGTTTCAGAGGTCCGCGCTCGACAACGGGCGCATGGCCGAGATGGATGCATGGTTCTCGAAGGTGGAACAGGTCGGCAGCGATGTGTCCGAGCTCGAGCAGTTTCGCTCGAAGTTGCCGAGCTACGTGAGCCAGGCGTCTTTCGCGGGCGATTCCGAGCAGCAGGATCTGGCCCTGGACTTCTATGTCAATCGCAATGCCATCCGGCAATTCCTCTGCTGAGCAGTTGCCCGCGGGCCGGGTTGGAGACGGCGACGTCCCAGCCCGGCTATGCCAGCCCACTCACCATGTGGACGCTCGGGCCGCGGCCGATGAGCAGGTCCTCAGAGCTCACGGTGACGACCCGCTTCACCGCTAGGGGACATTCCGATCGGCTACAGCCAGGGTTGTCCGAGCTCGAGTGAAGCACGATGCATGGAGGAGGTTCATCCATGACCATCCGATCAAACCCCGATGCCACCACCGTCACCCGCTCGTCCCCACGATCGCAACGCGTCGGCGAGCCACGCCGCATCGGCTTGTCACGCTGGGCGCCGAGAATGCTGAGCGTGGCCGCTCTGTATTTCGTGCTGGAGATCCTCGCCAAGCTACTGGTCGTGGTGCAGCTGGTATTCATCATCGCGACCGGCACACCGAGCCCGGGCGTATCTCGCTTTGCCGAGGGTCTGGCGCAGTGGATGGCCGGATTCTGGAGCTTCGTCACCTTCGCGCGCGTCTTAGCACCCTGGCCGTTCACGCCGTGGCCACGGCCATCGCAGCCGGATGTGCCAGACCCGTGATGGTACACATGATTGTGATGACCCCGGGCACGACATCCTCGTAGCGTCTCGACACGCCCTGAGATGCCCTCGACACACGCAAGCGCGAAGACCGGCTGCGGGCCGGCCACCGACACCTGAGAGCCTCCTGAGGGCAGGCATGGACACCGCCATCGGACGCCTCGGGTGAGCGCCCGAGGCGATGCTTGTGCACAGCCTGGCACAGCTCGAGCTGGCGCCCGCTGACGCCCCGTTGCGAGGTCCATCGGGCACTTCCCCTGCCACGCGAGGGAGGTGCGCGCCTCCTCGGACTGCTATCATCGGCGGCCCGGGTTCGCCCGCGTCCAGACCGCCGGCTTTGCCGCGCGTAGAACAATCATCCATCTGGCCATCCAATTCGACGGAGAGCACCATGTTCACCACCATCAAGACCGTGGCACGCCTGGCGGCCGCCAGCGTGCTCGCCGGCGCCCTGTTCGCGCCCACGGCCCTGGCCGACACCATCACCCTGCACGGCGCCAGCCAGTTCGACGAGAACCATGCCTTCACCCGCTTGATGCGCAAGTTCGAAGCGCTGACCAAGCTCTACTACACCGGCCCGCACGAGCTCGAGTTCGTGATGCACCTGAACAGCGAGCTGGGTCTGGAGAAGGACTACGTGGCTTATATGAACCAGGGCGTCTCGGTGGACTACGCGGTCGCATCGCCCTCGCACATGTCGACCTTCTCAAAGCTCGCGACCCTGTTGGACCCGCCGATGCTGTACCGGGATGCCGGTCACTGGAGCCGAGTGCTGGACAGCGACGCCATCGCACCGATCGTCGATGACATCGCCAAGCGCGCCGACATCCTGCTCATCGGCTATGGCGGCGGCGGCGTGCGCCACCTGATCGTCAACAAGCCGGTCTCCAACATGGCCGAGATCAAGGACGTGCCGATCCGCGTCATGGGCGCCCCCATCCAGACCAAGATGTTCAACGCCTTTGGCATGGCGCCAACGGTGATCGCCTACTCCGAGGTGTACAACGCCATCCAGACCGGCGTCATCGATGCCGCCGAGAACGAGGCCGCCGGCATCCAGCAGATGAAGTTCTACGAGGTCGGACCGAACATCGCGCTCACCGGTCACGCCATCACCGTGCGGCCGCTGTGCTTCAGCGGCAAGACCTTCCGCCGTCTGCCCGAGGATCTGCAAGCCGCCATTCGTCAGGCCGGTAAGGACGCTGGCGTGTTCGGCCGCGTGATCGAGGTCACCGAGGGTGACGAGAAGATGGCCGCCATGGAAAAGGAGGGCAAGCTCAAGACCATCAACTTCTCCGAGCGCCAGAAACTCATCGACGCCGCGAAGCCGGTGCTGCGTGAGTACTTCAAGGATCTGGACGCGGAATCCATCTACGACGCCATCCAGGCCGTCAAGTAGATCACAGCCCTCGAGAGGTCCGGCGCGGGCGGCCGTAACAAACAGGCTCGCCCGCGCCGTCTCCACCGAACGCCGACCATCGTCCCAGCCGCGCGCCGGTCCCGATCCGTATGCCCGGGCACGGCTGCATGAGAGTTCCCCGATGCGAGTCTTCGTCAACGCCTACTTCCGTCTGCTCCAGGTGGTGCTGACGGCGCTCATGGCTTTGCTCATGGTGCCGGTATCGCTGCAGATCTTCTCGCGCTACGTGGGTTTCATACCCCGGTACATCTGGACCGAGGAGCTGGCGCGCTTCTGCTTCATCTGGATCATCCTGGTGGGCGCGACAATCGCGGTCCGGGAGGGTTCGCATTTCACCGCCGACTTCCTGCCGCATCCAAAGTCGCAAAAGCTCGAAGCCCTGATTCGTATGCTCAGCGACTTCATCGTGTTCCTGGTGGCGCTGATCTTTCTCTGGTGGGGTTGGCCGCTGGTGCAGTTCGGCCTGATGCAGACCTCGGAGATGGCGGAGCTGCCGATGGTCTATATCTACGCCGCCTGGCCGTTCGCCGGCGCCAGCTGGGTGCTGTTCCTGATCGACCGGCTCCTCGACCACATCCAGCTCTTCAAGGGAGCCCACTCATGAGCGCGGCCGAGGTTTCGGTAATCCTCTTTCCCACCTTCATCATCCTGGTGCTGCTACGGGTGCCGGTGGCGTTTGCACTGGGCCTTGCCTGTGTGCCGGTGTTCATGCTCGAGGAGCGGCTGACGCCATTCCTGCTCATGAACGAGATGTTCAAGTCCTACAACGCCTTCGTCTTGCTCGCGGTGCCGTTCTTCCTGCTTGCCGCCAACATCATGAACCAGGCCGGCATCACGGATCGATTGATCCGGCTGTCGCGGGCCCTGGTCGGTCACTTTCCAGGTGGTCTGGGTCATGTCAACGTGGTCGTGAGCATGCTCTTCGCCGGCATTTCTGGGTCGTCCACCGCGGATGCCGCGGGTATCGGCTCGCTGCTGATCCCGCAGATGAAGAAGCAGGGCTACTCCACGCCATTCACCGTTGCGATCACGGCCTGCTCGTCGGTGATGGGCGTGATCATCCCACCGAGCATCCTGATGGTGGTCTGGGGTGGTCTGATGTCGGTCTCCATCGGCGGCTTGTTCCTCGCCGGGGTGATACCCGGGATCCTCATCGCCCTGTCGATGATGGGCACGGTCTATGTCTACGCAAAGCTCTACGGATATCCCGTCTACGAGCGCAGCACCCTGATGGAGCTCGCACTGGCCGTTGCCTATGCCATACCGCCATTGATGACCCCGCTGATCATCGTCGGCGGCATCGTCGGTGGCTTCTTCACGCCCACCGAGGCATCGGCCATCGCGGTGCTCTACTCGTTGATCCTGGGCGCCGTGGTCTACAAGACTGTCGGCCTTCGGGAGGTCCCAAAGGTGCTGTACGATTCGGCACGACTCGCTTCCATCTCGTTGTTCTGCATCGGGACCGCGTCGGCTTTCGGCTGGCTGATGGCCTACTTCAAGATCCCCCAGGCACTGGTCGACCTGCTCGCCCCCTATGCCAGCGGCGTGACCGCCACCGGTCTGATCGTGGCAGGCGCCTTTCTGGTCATCGGGATGTTCATCGACGCCATCCCCGCCATCATCATCCTCGGCACGGTGCTCTGGCCACTCGCCGAGCACGCCAGCATGCATCCCATCCACTTCGCCATCATCGGTGTCATCTCACTCGCCTTCGGGCTGGTGACGCCACCCTACGGCCTGTGTCTGCTCATCTCGTGCGCGATTGGCGAGATCAAGGTCCATCAGGCGCTACGCGATGTCGCGATCATCCTGCTACCGATGCTCGCCGTGCTGCTGCTGGTGATCCTGCTACCGGAGCTGATCCTGTTGCTGCCGAAGTGGCTGATGCCGAAGTTCGTCTGACCTCCGGCCACCAGCGGGTCGCCGTCCACGGATAGCGGGCCGGTTCACTCCGCCCGCTACCCGCGCGCGACGCTCAGCCGAGGATCCCGAACAGGGCTTGTCCGACCCCGGTCAGACTCTCACCCGCGATGAGGCCCGATGCCGCGGCGATCACGAAGCGCTGCGCGAGGCTCGGGCAGCAACGCTGCAGTGACCAGGCGATGAGGCTGCCGATGAACATGGTCATCGAGATCGAGGCTGGTATGACCATGGCCAGCCCGACCGCCGCGGGATTCGGCAGCCAGCGTGAGCGGCCATGGTGCTGCAGGGCAGCGCCAACGATCCCCACCGTACCGGCGATGGCCACCGCCCACAGCGCGCTGACCGGCACCTCGCCAAGTCCCAGGCTCAAGGTCTCCGCCACCACCTTCCAGGTCGCCACCGCCGGCGCCGGCCACTGCTCGGTTATCAGCTGACTGGCCGGGTCCGGGATCAGGCGCAGATAGACGATGCTACCGACCAGACTACCGGTGAGGACGCCGAACATCTGCGCGATCACCTGTAGACCGGCGGGCATACCCGTCTGGTAGCCGACCTTCAGGTCATTGAGCAGATCCGCGCTCTGACCGGCCGCGCCACCCGCGACATTGGCGCCCATCAGATTCGCAGTGACGTCGCCAGGCGCGGTGACACCGGTGGTCAGCTGCGAGACCTTGCCGATCGCCCCGATCGGCGGGATCCCGGTCTCACCCACCACCCGGGAGGCCACCATCGCCAGCGCGAAGGCGATGGGTACGGCGAGCAGCGCAACGAACCAGTGGATGCCGAATATCAGGATCTGCGCGATGACAACCAGGGCGCTCGCCACTGTCAGTCCCAGCAGCCGCCGCCAACGCGCGCCGTCCGCCATAGGCGGTGACGACTCGGCACCGGACTCGGCGCGCGGGTTCGCGACCTGCAAGATGAAGCGCGCCAGGGCCGCGCCGACCATCAGGGCCACGCCCGGCCACAGCAGCCACTCGATCATGCTGGCGAACCAGCTCGAATCCAGATCCTTCGGTCCCGGCTGGATCACCCCATGGGCCAGCCCCCAAGGGCCCATCACACCCCATGCCAGGATTGCACCGAGCAGCAGCGACAATCCGTTGCGCACGCCGATGATCGCGCCAAAACCAGCCAGCATCAGCGATGGGTCGATACCAAAGGTGAGGTTCTTGGCGCTGATCCCGGCAACGCCGGCCAGCTTGCCGGTCGCCGGTAGCACGAAGCCCAAAGATGGGCGCGGCAGGCTCATGATCGCGACGTCCACGTACTTGAGCAGCGCCGCCAGCAGCGTCGCACCAAGCAACACGCGCAGCTTCAGTGCCGCTTCCCGGCCCTGCTCGAACAGCTCGAGCAGGGTCTCGGCCGTGGCACGGCCGGTCGGAAACGGTAGCTGC
This sequence comes from Gammaproteobacteria bacterium, assembly GCA_020444775.1. The sequence continues at coordinate 1,786 of JAGRHX010000579.1, read as the reverse complement.
CAGCGCACGATCAATGTGGCACGCAGATACCATGCCACCCATATGCCCAGGAAGCTGACCGCGAACACCCATGGAATCAGCGCCCAGAGCGACAGGTTCTGACCCGATATCATGGCCAGTGCCGGGATCGGCGCGACCAGGCCGCCCGAGATGATGTTGGCCGAGGACGAAGCGGTGGTCTGGGTGATGTTGGCCTCACCCATGTCATAGGATGCGCCTGTGGATGATTCTGCGCGGAATCGATTGAGTAGCGACCAGAAACCGGTGCTCAGCAACAGGGCGATGATCGACACGTTGAAGGACCAGCCGATCTTCAGACCCGAATAGATGTTGCACGGGGTCAACAGTGCGCCGAGCAAGACCCCACCGGCCAGGGCGCGGACCGTGAGGCCGTTGCGGATTGGCATGTGTACACGCTGCCCGGGGTGAAGCCGACACGGCTGATGCGGCGGCCCCCGGCTTTGGGTTTACAGCAAACTAGCAGCGCGCCGCGGGTTGCACAAGTGAAGACGAGCAAGGCGCTTCGAACGACGGCGGCATGAACCGCACCACCAGGATGCATGTGGCTTCGACTCGCACCCAAGTTTCGAGCGGGCCGCTAAGTGGCTCGATCAGCCCCTTGCGGCTGCGACCGTCTGGCGCACGAAGCCCTGCTCGACCTGCTCGGCAAGCTGCTCGAAGGCGTACGGCTTGGCAAGGTAGGCATCCATGCCGGCCGCCAGACAACGCTCGCGGTCACCGGCCATGGCATTGGCCGTCAGCGCGACGATCCACGGCCGAACTCGCGGCGCCGATGTGCCCTCGGCGCGCGCGCGGATGATTCGTGTGGCTTCGAATCCATCCATGTGCGGCATGTCACAATCCATCAGGATCACGTCGTAGTCGACCCGTGCGGTCTCGGCCACGGCCGCGACACCATCGACGGCGACGCCGACCTCACAGCCGAGCCTGTTCAGCATGGCAACACCGATCTCCAGGTTCATCGGGTTGTCCTCGACCATCAGCACCCGCGCACCCAGGGCGCGCCTGGACATGCGTGGCGGCTGCGCATTCGAGCACGAGGACGCCTCTTTGGACAGCAGCGTCTGGACTGCGTTGAGCAGCTCGGCTCTGCGCACCGGCTTGCGCAGCTCTCGCACCCACGGGTCATCGCTCGCCGTTTCGATCGATGACGGTCGGCTCAAGACGAGCATCGGTCGGTGGCCAGGCCGTCCGACCTCGCGGACCGTATCGCTGGCCAGCGCCGCTTCGGTATCACCTTCTGCGTCCACCACGATGAGATCGAAGTCGACGCCGTCCGCACACGGACCGGCCAGGGCGTCATCAGACAGATCGAGCGCCAAGGTCTCCACACGCGCGCCCGCATGGCACAGATAGTGCGACACCGCGCCGAGGGTATCCGTTGCATCGCCCGACAGCAGCACCCGGTGACCCACCAGGGTCGATGCATCGGGCGCCACCTGTTCGGCCAGTTTCTGCAGTTCGACCCGCACGCTGAAGCAGGAGCCAGAACCCGGTGTGCTACGCACGTCGATGCGGCCGCCCATCAGATCGACCAGACGTTTGCTTATCGCAAGACCCAGACCACTGCCACCGTAGCGGCGGGTGGTGCTGCCATCGGCCTGTGTGAAGGGCTGGAACAGATGCGACCGGGCCTGCGCGGACAGGCCGATGCCGGTATCGGTGACCGACAGCTCGATCGCCAGACCGTCGCGGCCCGAGCGCACCGGCCGCGCGGGCCTGAGACGCACCAGCACCTGCCCCCGCTCGGTGAACTTGACCGCGT
>JAGRHX010000578.1 GCA_020444775.1 Gammaproteobacteria bacterium | reverse complement strand
TCGCTCCAGCCCTCGGTGCCCGCCGGTCGCTGTGGCACGACCAGGTAGCGCAGCTCCGCGGTGCTGTCCCAGACCCGGATCTCGACCTGCGGCGGCAGCTGCACATCGAACTCATCGAGCACCCCGCGCGGATCGCGCACCGCCCGTGAGCGGTAGGCGGCCATCTTGTACCAGCTCGGCGGCATGCCCAGCAGCCCGGTTGGATAGCACGAGCACAAGGTGCAGACCACGAGATTGTGCACCTGCTCGGTGTTCTCCACCGCGATCAGATGCGACTGCGCGTAGCCAAGGGTCTGCACGGCGCTGCTGGCATCGTCGAGCAGGCTCGCCTTGAAGTCCGCGTCCAGCCAGCTGCGCGCGATCACCCGTGCGCCGTTGCGCGGCCCGATGCGCTCGGAATACGCCTCGAGCCAGGCGTCCACGGCCTTCGGATCCAGCATGCCCTTCTCCACCAGCAGGCTCTCCAGCGCCTTGGCGCGCAGCGCCGGCTCGGCAGGCAGATGACTGTGAAGCTCGTGGTGGATGTCCGCCACTGTATCGGAGTCGTGCTTGATCATGTTCGTCTCACCGGCTCGGGCCACGCCATGGCGCGGCGCAGAGAAACGCTCTGGCACGCCATCCGGATGCCAGGGCTTGCACGCGGACGACCTCGCCATCGGCCACCCGCCAGCTCGATCATGCACCAAGCGGACGGCGCATGGCAGCCCGCGCCCGAACAGCACGCGACGCGCTTCCCTGCCGGATCCGACCGGCCACATCACATGAACGCGCCGCCGGGCATTGAGATCGCGCGGTGCCTGGAGTCTACTTTCGGGTCCGCGCCAAGAGGAGACACAGCCATGCAGACATCAGCGAACCCGGCAAACGCAGAATGGACCGGGTCCAACCAGGCCTACCGACGTATCGAGGTCGAGCCGCTGGCCGGTGCGCTGGGCGCCGAGATCCACGGCGTGAACCTGGCCCAGACCCTGGATGACGAGACGGTCGAGGAGATCCAGCGCGCCCTGCTCGAGCATCTGGCAATCTTCTTCCGCGATCAGCAGCTCAGCGTCGAGCAGCACAAGGCCTTCTCACGCCGCTTCGGCACCCTCAACGTGCATCCACAGTACGTGCCGCTGGACGGCGATCCGGAGATCTTCCCGGTGGTCAAGGACCCGACCGACCAGCACAACATCGGCGGTGTCTGGCACTCCGACGTGACCTTCCTGCCGGAGCCGTCGCTGGGCTCGGTGCTTTACGGCATCGAGGTGCCGCCGGTCGGGGGCGACACGATGTTCGCCAATCAATATCTGGCCTACGACACGCTGTCCGACGGCATGAAGCAGATGCTGGACGGCCTGAAGGCGCTGCATTCGGACCGGACCCTGAGCGATCCGGTCGAAGCCGCCCGTCGCAACGCCACACGCACGACCAAGATCGCCGAGGAGGCGATCGGCAAGCCGCCCATAGAGAGCCTGCATCCGGTGGTCCGCACGCATCCGCAGACCGGACGCAAGTGCCTGTTCGTGAACCGAGCCTTCACCCGGCATTTCGAGGGCATGAGCGAGGCCGAGAGCAAGCCGCTGCTCGACTATCTGTACGCGCACGCGGTGCGCCCGGAGTTCACCTGCCGTTTCCGCTGGCAGCCGAATTCGGTCGCGTTCTGGGACAACCGCTGCACCCAGCACTACGCGATCAACGACTACCCGGGACATCGGCGCTACATGCATCGGGTGACGATCAACGGCGACCGTCCGGTGTGAGACCCCGGGGGGTGACGTCCTCCGGGTCCAGCATCACTGGAGCCGGAGGACGCCGCCACATGCGCCCGCTCATGACCATGATCATAGCGATCCGATATGAGCATCGGCAGTAAGGCCGGTCGCTGCAGCGTGGGTCGGATCAGGGCAGGTCCATGCCGCGTGCCAACGCCGGCCGCGCCATCATGGTGTCGTACCAACGCTTGACGTTCGGGTATTCGGCCAGATCGACCTGTTGCCAGTCGTGACGGAACACCCAGGGCAGGGTCGCGAAATCAGCGATGCTGACGTCACCGGCCAGATACTCCCGACCGGCCAGCCGTCCGTTGAGCACGCCGTACAGACGCCGGCACTCCTTGCCATAGCGCTCGATGCCATAGGGCACCTTCTCCTTCGCGGCGCGCAGGAAATGATGGACCTGACCGAATATCGGTCCGATACCGCCCATCTGGAACATCAGCCACTGGATCACCTCGTAACGGGCGCCCATCTCCTGTGGCATGAACTTGCCGGTCTTCTCGGCCAGATACATGAGGATGGCACCGGACTCGATGACGGTGTAGGGCTTCCCACCCGGGCCGTCCTGGTCGATGATTGCCGGGATCTTGCTGTTCGGGTTGATGGCGATGAACTCGGGCGTGAACTGATCGTCCTTACTGATATCGATGGGATGCAGATTGTACTCGAGGCCGCACTCCTCCAGCATGATGGTGGCCTTGCGACCATTCGATGTCTTCCAGGTGTAGAGCTCAATCATTCGGGTCGTACTCCGGTTGGTATCCAGGCCGCCAGCGCGGCCGTTCGAAACAGCCCGTCGGCCCGGACATACCGAGCACGCGGCTGAATGGTGTCCATACCCCGTCCGGCTCCGTCATCGTCGAAGCTCGCGCGTCGCGGCGAACCCTGACAGCACACTGCGGTGTTGTCCAGAGACGCGTCCCTGACGGCCGCTGCGCGCCGACCCGGTACTCGACCGCTTCACCGTCCAGGTCCTCACCGATCTGCAGACGCATTTGTTTCGCGACGGCCTGTTGCAGCATACCCCGATCGGTCGTGGCCGGGTGTGGCGAATCGACGATGGCCTGGCCGAGAGGGTCCGCCGGGGCTGTGTGCCCGTCGCTTCCCGGCACGGCGACACCAGCGTCCTCCCGATAGCGACTCGATACACGAGCGGCGCACTGAGGGCACGGGGCGCCGGGACTCGGGCTGAGCAGGCCACGGCCGCTCGGTACGGCACGGGGAGTCATCAGGCGATCAGGCTTCGTCCAGACGCACGCGGCAGCATCTGGTCGGGCGTATTTGGAGTAGGCTTTGGGAGGCGGAGCGGCGTATACCACGCCAGAGGCCGACCATTCGCCAGGCCCTGTACATGGCAGTGCAATCAACGTGCGTCACCTCAACTACAACCATCTGCTGTACTTCTGGACGGTCGCTCGCGAGGGCAGCATCGCGCGCGCCGCCGAGCTCTTGCATCTCACCCCACAGACGATCAGCGGTCAGCTGAAGATGCTGGAAGAATCCATCGGCGAGCCACTGTTCGTGCGTGTAGGCCGCGGTCTCGCGATCACGGACACCGGACAGATCGTCAATCAGTATGCGGATGAGATATTCACGCTCGGCGCCGAGCTGACCCAACGGGTGCGCAGCAAGCGCCCAGGTATGCCGTCGGTGTTCAACGTCGGCATCGTCGACTCCATTCCAAAGCTGATTGCGCATCGTGCGCTGCGACCGGTGCTGGAGCTCGATGACCCGGTGCGCATCGTCTGTGCGGAGGGCGACCTGGAGCGACTGCTCGGCGATCTGGCGGTGCACCGCGTCGACCTCGTGATCTCCGACCGGGTCATTCCACCGGGGCTGAATGTCAAAGCGTACAACCATGCGATCGGCGAGAGCGGCGTCGCATTCTTCGGGCACAAGTCCATCGCCGCACGCTACACCAAACGCTTTCCCACCTCGCTGAACGATGCGCCGGTGCTTCTACCGGTGAACACAAGTGCCCTGCGCCGCAGCCTCGATGATTGGTTCGACCGGGTGGGTGTCACCCCGCACGTCGTCGCGGAGTTCGCCGACAGCGCCTTGCTCAAGGCCTTTGGTGACTCCGGTGGCGGTCTGTTTCCGGCACCGACCGCGATCACCGATCAGGTCGAGCACATGTACGATGCCAGGCTCATCGGCCAGGTCGACGACATCCACGAGAAGTACTACGCGATTTCACCCGAACGGCGACTCAAGCACCCGGCGGTGCTACGTATCATCGAAACCGCCCGTTCACGTCTGACCGGTTGAACCGGGCGCCGCGCGGCCGCCTGCATCCGTCAGCCGATGGCGATGACGACCGCGAGCCCGATCGCCACGGCAAACGTCAGCCAGGGCCCCGCGTAGTCCGAAACCAACAGCGACTCCCAGCGCGGTGGCAGGGCGACGACACGTTCCACCCAAGCCGTCGACCGAGCCGGAGGTTTGCCGTCGGTGTGGCCCGCCTCAGCTTCACGACCAGCCGAGCTCTCGCGTGCCATCCGACGTGCAAGGCCTTCCACGACGTTCACCAGATCGCCCGCCGGGATCCGAGGCATGCGCCATCCACTCCGGCGTGTCAGCGCCTCGAGGCCGACGGCAAGCAACACAGGCAGCCAGGCGACGAGCCATTTCTCCGGCCCGCTATCGGCGGTGCCCAGCTGCCGCTGCACGAGCACGCCGAACATCGTGCTGGCGACGAGCAGCGCCACGGCAGGCAGCCACAACAGCGCGGAGCAACCATCACCCTGGCCCGGCGCCAGGCATCGCAGCAGACGGACCATCAGCAACGCGGTCGCGACGGCACCGACGATCAACATCCATTCGAACGCCGCGGCCCGACCAAGGGGCAACCCCTGAGCAAGTATCAGCAGCGCGGACTTCGCGGCGGCACCGCTGGTGAGCGGCACGCCGACCAGTGACAGCGCGGCGCCGGCAAGCAGCAGCATCGCGACCAGTCGCGCCGAGCCGTGCAGCCGCTCGACGCTGGCCACCCCCAGGAACAACGCACCCTTGACCAGCGCATGATGCACGGCGAAACAACCGCATACCCATGCGGCCAGCGTCCACGATGCTCCGCCGCTCAACAGCATGCCGAAGGCGGACACGACCAGACCCATCTGGCTGACGCTGGAGTACGCGAGGATCGTCTTGGGATGGCTCTGTGTGCAGCCGATCGCCGCGCCGACGAACGCACCGGCCAGCCCCAGCACGATGATGCCGTCGGTAATGGATTGGGTCCACACGACATCCGGATGCACGAAACGCAGCCAACCGAGCAGTCCGGCTTTGAGCATCACACCACTGAGCACAGCGCTGGCCGGCGCCGGCGCGGCGC
>JAGRHX010000577.1 GCA_020444775.1 Gammaproteobacteria bacterium | reverse complement strand
CGTTCACCACGTAGTGGTCGCCGTCCAGCGCCGCGCGTGTGCGTATCCCCTGCAGATCGGTGCCCGCATCGGGCTCGGTGAGGGCGATGCCACCACGCAGCTCGCCGCTGGCGAAGCGCGGCAGGAAATGACGCTTCTGGTCCTCGCTGCCGAATCGCTCGACCGCCGCCGCCATGATCAGATGTGAGTTGAAGATACCGGACACCGACATCCACGCCGCCGACACGTGCTCGACGATCTTGCTGTAGGTGGTCGCGCCCAGGCCGAGGCCACCATGGGCCGTGCCTATGGTGGCGCCGAACAGTCCCAGCGAACGCATGCTGTCGACAATCGCCTGCGGATACTCATCGCGCGCTTCGAGATCGTGCGCCACCGGCGCCACCTCGCGCTCGATGAAACGATCCACGGCGTCGAGGATCATCGATTCCTCGTCGGCCGCGACCGCGGCGGCGGACGAGGCGCTTTCGGGTGTCTTGGATTCGGACATGATGATGAGACCAGATTCGAGTTTGTCGTCGGGATGTTGCCGTCCGGATCGGCGATGGCCGGCCGCGACGCGGATGGACCGGCAGGACCCGGGCGGGAGTCGGAGGATGGCCCGAGCGTCATCGGAAGATGACGTCGGGACCGGTAGTCAGAGCCGATGGTCAGGTCTAATAATCAGCCTTGTCGTCGACGGCGTGACCGCGACGTGGGATCAGCATGGTGCGCTCGAAGCTCATGAACTGTGTGCCGTCGGCCTTCTTGCCGATGGTTCGCGCCGTGACGATGCCCGCGTGTGGACGTGACTTCGACTCCCGCTTGTCCAGGATCTCCGATTCCGCGTAGAGCGTGTCACCCGCGAACACCGGCGCGGTCAGCTTGATCTTGTCCCAGCCCAGATTGGCGATGGTCTTCTGACTGAGGTCGCTGACGCTCATGCCCGCGACGATCGACAGCGTCAGACAGGAGTTGACCAGCGGCTTGCCGAACTCGCTGTTCGCCGCGTACTCGACGTCGAAGTGCAGCGGATGCTGATTCATGGTCAACAACGTGAACCAGGTGTTGTCGGTCTCGGTGATGGTCCGGCCGGGCCGGTGCTCATAGATGTGACCGACCTCGAAATCCTCGAAGTAGCGACCGAAGCTCTCGCGGAAGCGATTGGGTCCGACCTGTTTATGGGTGACACTCAAAGATCTATCTCCTCGATTCGTGCTCGATGCGCGCCCACGCGCCTCTGCTCGAGCCGCCCCTATGCCCGAGATGCTGCGCCGGCGACCGGTCGGGTCAGCGCCAGCAGGCTGGTGATGTCGGTCTGCTCATCGAGCGCGAACAATCGCTGCGCAAGCGTCTCGCGGCCGGACTCGCTCAGATAGGGCCCGACCAGACCATCGAACTTGGCCCGCAGCTCGGCCTCGCTCATGAAATTCTCCGGCTCGCCCTTGGGGATCACCACCAGCTTGTGGAACTCTCCGCGCGAGGTACGGATGGTCGCCGATCCGGACATATAGGCCGGAAACTGCGCCTGCACCTGCGGATCGAACACGGTACCGATCTTCCGGCACAGCGACAGGGTGCGCTCGTCGGCCAGGTGCCGGGCGTAGCTGTCCCAGACCATGGTGCCGTCGCTGAGCACCACCGCGGCGCAAAACGGCATCGAGAACTGACCATCCACGTAGTTCTTGGGCTGCTGCTTGTCGGCGAGCGGCTCACCGATGATCATCATGCCGTTCTCACCCAGACCGATGCTGACCGATTCCACCTCGTCCGCACGGATGTCGTGCTCGGCACGTAGCGCCGCCACCGCATCCATCGCGGCGTGACTGTAACGGCACGACGGATAGGGTTTGACCGCGATATCGAGCTGCTCGAAACGCTCGCCCAGGCCCTCGAGCGCACGCGCCGGGTCGGGGTTGGGCGCGTAGGCCTTGAGAAAGCCGAAGCGCCCGGCGAAAGCCTCGGACGCGCCGCGGAAACCGGACTGGGCCATGACCGCGGCGTGCAGCCCGTTGGCGGCCGCGAATCCGGTGTGATACGGCTTGTTCCAGGCGCCATCGGCAAGGAACTGCATGGAGCCGGCGGCGTGACTGCCGCACAGCCCGAAGGCGCTCTGCATGGCGTCGGCATCCAGTCCCAGCACCACCCCGGCGGCCGCGGCCGCGCCGAACACACCACAGGTGGCCGTGGGGTGGAAACCACGGTTGTAATGCTCGGTGGGATTGAGCGCCAGACTCAGACGCAGCTGGATCTCGAAGCCCGCGGCCACCCCCGCGATGAGCTGCTCACCGTTGGCGCCGACCATCTCCGCCGCGGCCAGGGCCGCCGGGATGATCGGCGCGCCGGAGTGGATCGAACCACCGGTATGGGTGTCGTCGAAATCCAGCACGTGGCCTAGGTTGCCATTGAAGAGTGCCGCAGCGGCCGGCGCGTAACCGCTCTGGTCGCCAATCACGGTGCACTGGCGATTCGAACCGCCGGCGGTGTAGCCAAGCGTTTGCAGGGCAGTGGTCATGGCCGGCACCAGGGCCGCCTCATGACGCGCCCGCAGCGAGATGCCTACGTGGTCGAGCACGATGAGCGGCACGCGCTCGCGTACCGCCACCGGCAGGGTGTGATAACGAATCGCGCTGGCGAACTCGGCGAGCTCGCGGGTTATGTCCGAACCGTTACCCTTGCCGTTGGCGCTCATGCAGTCTCTCCCGGAATCGCTGTCGAGGATGCCACCGCCGGATCCGCTCGCCTGAGAGCCGCTCGGCACGGCTCGGCGAGACGGGTCCTGGTAGTAGCCTGGATCGTAGCAGCCGGGCGCGCTGGATCGCGCCGCCCACCTTGACCGACATCATCCAGCAAGCCCGTCGCGGCAGCAATCGGCGACGCGCGCCGACCGACCAGCGAGGGATTCATTCGCTTCGTTCGCGAAATTCCCTCATCAGCGAAGCTACGGGCAGTCAATGCACGAGCAGATCGGTATGCTTGCGCCGGTCGGGCACGCGCCTCGCGGGCGACGCCTGCCCGAGTCCCTCACCTCGGACCCAGTGCAACCAGGACATAGCTTGGGGTACAGATTGATGCCTATCGGATTCAGGATCCTTCCACGTCAGCGCGCGGTGAGCGAGGCGTATGTCGAGCGATTCAATCATCTGCCGGTCGCCAACGTCAGTGACTGCATGCTGCGCGTCAGCGCGGGAGGACCTCGGCTACGCCCCATGCACAAGAGCGGCCGCCTGGGTGGTCCGGCGCTGACGGTCAAGACCCGTCCCGGCGACAATCTGATGATTCACAAGGCCATCGACATGGCCGAGCCGGGCGACATCATCGTGGTCGACGGCGGCGGCGACCTCACCAACTCCTTGATAGGCGAGATCATGGTCAGCCATGCCATGCGCCGCGGCGTTGGTGGCTTCGTGATCAACGGCGCCATCCGTGACGCGGATGAGATCCTGGCCCTGAACCTGCCGGTCTATGCCGCGGGGGTCACGCACCGTGGCCCGTACAAGGACGGGCCCGGGGAGATCAATGTCTGCGTCGCCCTGGATGGCATGATCGTGCAGCCCGGTGATCTGATGATCGGCGACGGCGACGGCGTGCACTGCGTGCCTTACGAGGAGGTGGAATCGGTCTGCGCGGCCAGCGAGGCGAAGCTGCGCAGCGAGGAACAGACCATGCACGCGATCCAGGCCGACAGTCTGGACCGCAGCTGGGTCGACGAGACGCTCAGACGCCTGGGCTGCGAGGGCGTCTGAGCATCGGACAGCGCGCCGCCGGCGCGCTGCCACGAGCGTAGACCGGGCTCACGGTCGCGCCCGGCTCACCTCAGCCGACCACTCCGCTGGCCGGCGCCACCGCGGCACGCGGCGCACGGCTGAATCGGCAGCTCAGCGCGAACAACAGCGCGCAGCCGAGCATCATCAATCCGAAGATCGAGATGGCGAGCGGGCTCTGACCACTCTGCGCCAGCAGCCAGGCGACGAGCACGGGCCCCACCACGTGACCGAAGCGCTCCAGGAACACGTAGGTGGCCGCGATCGAGTTGACCCCGTTGCGCTCGGACAGCGGTAGCTTGTTGATATGGGTCATCACCGGCGCGGTGAGCAACCCGTTGGAGACCCCGACCAGGACGATCGCGAGCAGCAGCCAGAGATCGATCGAGATTCCGGTTGCCTCGAGCAGACCAAACAGCCGCGGTGCCAGTATCGCGAGCTGCGCATAGCCCGGCAGACTGCCTTCGGACTGCGTGTCGCCATTCGCGACCACGCCGAGGGTCAGCAGCGCCAGCCCGCACAGCACGGCGCTGGCGACCAGCACCTGGCCGGTCGCGCCGTCCTTGTCCACCACTCGGGTCACTGCCCGGGTGGCGATGATGCTGAACATGTAGAAGAGCATCAGGGCCAGACCGATGTCCTCGGTCACGTAGCCCATTGTGGACAGCACCAGGGGCACCGCGAACATGACCACCCCGGCGATTGCGATCTTGCCGGAGATCCCGATCAGCAGTAACGACTGCATGAACGCCGGATCGCGCAGCGCGCGGCCGACGTTGACGAACAGATCGAGTATCGAGGCGCTGCTGGCCGGCGCTGCCGTCGGCACCAATCGCGCAACGCCGGGCACCAGCAACAGCATGTAGAGCATGGCGGCCAGACTGACCACCGAGGAGAGCATGAACAGGGTGCGATAGTCGGTGAACGCGAACAACAAGGCACCGATCGCGGTCCCGGCGATCAGACCGGCGTTACGCCCCACGACCTTCACGCTGTGCCCCAGGCTGCGGCGGTTGCGTGGCGTGACGGCGGTGACGTACGACTGCAATCCGATCAGGAATATCCCCTGCCCACAGCCCGAGCAGCCGCGCGCCAGCACGAACATCCAGAAATCGCTGGCCAGGGCCACCCCGGCAAGCCCGGCGACCTCGAACAGGAAACCCACGGCCATCAGCCGTTTGAGATCCATGCGCTCGGCCAGATGTCCGGCCGGCAACAGCACCAGCGCGAACACCAGGTAGTAGATGGTGAACGGCAGCGATGCCGAGGCGAATCCGTCCTGCGCCGCGGCGTTGGCGGCACTCGCCAGCTCGCCGGCAAGCTGCGGTAGGAAGGATATCGACATGGCGCTGACGAACACGATCATGAAGTACGCGGGCTGCACCAGGCTCAGACCGATCCGGAAACGGCTGTCGTCATCGGCCTGCACGGCGTCATCGACCTCCTTGCTGCCCTGGTCGGCCACGCCCATCAGCGCTCGACCGGCATTGAGGAAGATCAGCGCACACAGCAGACAGGCGACGAACAGGACGATGAAGTTCTTGGCGCTGGCGAGCACCGCGTTCATGACCACGTCACGCGGGATGGTGACCGCGACTCGCAGCTGCGGCGCGACATCCTCGGCCGCCCGCGACAGCCAGTTGACGTACTCCAGGCTGCCCGACGGTGTCGAGTAACGCTCACCGATGCGCGCCGGATCGGTATGGGCAATACATACCCCGTCGCTGATCAGGGCAATCGCGTCCACGTCCGGATTGCCCTGCTTGTACTCGCTCATCGCATCGCTGATACCGGTCAGACTGTCCAGCTGCACGCCCAGCTCCAGCACCGATTGCAGGCGCTGTGACATCACGTCTGCCAGGGCCCGCGTGCTCGACTTCGCGCCGTGCTCGTAGACGTTGAAGACGACCACGCAGATGGTCACCGACATCGCCAGAAAACAGCCGATGAATCCGATCTGCAGCAAGGTCTGGCGTCGCCGCTGCTTGCCGGGCACCGAGCGGGTCAGCGCGACGAACAGGGCATAACCGATCGACAAACCGGCGAGCAGATAGAACACGGTCTTGAACTGGCCATGCAGGAACGAGGTCAAGCGATCCTTGCGCGCCTCGATGTGCACCTGGCCCATCACGCCGAAGCGACTGTCCAGCACCTGCACGACCTTGTAGGTCTGCGCGGACTCCTCGATCAGCACGGACTGCAGCGACGCATCCTCGCTGCTCAGCCGCGTGTACTGACGCCCCTCGATGCTGCTGCCCCCGCTGCCGGTCGACCCGCTGCCGGTCGACCCGTTGCCGGTCGCGCCGTTTGCGTTCGCGGACTGGGCCCGGGCGAGGCCCTGCAAGCCTTCGTTGAACGCCGAGAACACCACCCTGCCCCGGGCGTCGGTCACGCGGATGTTCTCGATGGTGGGGTCGGCCCGCAGTATGGCCTCGGCCGTCGAGTTGAAACCCGCGAACTGCTTCAACGCCAGACCGGCCTTCAGATGCTGGTCGAAGGCGTTCTGCACGATCTCGGCCTGGGTCGAGAGCTTGGCGAGCTGGAACGGCAGATAGCGCCGCTGCGCCTCGCCCAGCCCCACATACGTCAACAGCACCAGCGACAGCACCATGATCAGGATGATCGGCGTGGTGTACAGGAAGCGCTTGAGCGATCTCACATCATCATCCTCTCGGTCACGACCCGACACGGGCAGGGCTGTCATTGTTCTTCGCGGTCGGCTCAGGCCGCTGCTCGCAAGGGTCGTTGTCCGGCCAGGCGGAGACGGCGGGTCTGGAGCTGCTCACCGTCTGGCCACCACATTGCGACCGAAGCTGCGCAACGGCTCGTAGTCATAGCCGTAGACGAAGCTCGCGCTCTCCAGGAATCTGAACGGCATCCTCAGGTCCAGGCGGTTCGCCACACCGAAGTTGATGGCGATATCGGGGGGCGTGACCACGCCCAGCTTCAGCTCTCCGGGGCGCACCTCACCGCGCAGGATGCGGGATGCGTAGATGGCGGCCAGGCGTGCATTGCTGCGCCGGTCGATGCCCACCGAGAGTACCGCGCTCTCCTCCCCCGGCCGGACCGCGTTCGGTATGCCGCTCACCACCGGCACGCTATCGGCGAGCTTGACCACCGTGCTCAGCTGCGAGAAGACCGCCGTGCTGCTGGTCAGCCAGAAGATGCTGTTGCGCAAACCCGGATCCGCCTCGCGCAGCTCGCGCAACGCGCGTGGCATCTGCTCGTGCAGCTCCACGGCGGACGTGTCCTGAGCGGATACCGCCACATCCACCACCGTCAGCCCCAGCTTGCGCAACGCCGCGCGCATCGGCACGACCTCGGTGGCCACCACCTGCTTGTGATTCTTGTTGTACAGCAGCGCCACCGCCTTCAAGTCCGGCTTCAGCTCGAACAGATAGGCGTTCTGCAGCGCGAGCGGCACATTGAGGCTGGTCATGGCGATGTTGTTGCCGGTGCCATGCTCGTAGTCGGTCATCT
>JAGRHX010000576.1 GCA_020444775.1 Gammaproteobacteria bacterium | reverse complement strand
CCGTGCAAGTCCGGGACTTGCACGGTGCTGCGAAGCTACGCGGTCGAGGCAATCCGCACCGGCAGGCCCTGAGCGTCGAAGTCACCGATCCGGCAGATGCCCTCGGGATTGCCGTTACCGTTGTAGGAATAGTATTTGACGTGGGTGGTCGGCACGCCGAAGCTGCGGGTAACCGGCTGGCCGTCCTCGTCCTCCTGGGCCTGCCACATGTGCAGCCACTTGCGGACCTGCTCGCCGTCCTCGATCAGATCCTCCGACAGCCACTGCTCGAGTTCCTCGACGGTGACCCAACAGTGCTCGGCCGCGGCCTCATCCTTGGACAGGTCGACCTGCGCATCGCCCGACAGCCGATGACCGTAGACCCGGCAGCGCCACTCCTCACCCTTGACCTCAGCATTGCCCCGCGTATCGGCGACATCGACCAGCCAGCTCAGCCAGGGAAGCTTCAGGCCGAGCTGGACATGGACCTGGGTCACCACCGAACCCATGACGTTGCACACATCGAGGATGCGAGCGGTCTCGTCCTCGGCGGCCGTATAGCCCGGCAGCCGCCAGCGGCCGCCCTCGGCGCGCACCAGCAACAGACGCTCCTGCGGGTCCTCGATCACCAGCCGCGCCTCGTCCACGCCGCCGATCGGGCCCTCGCGGACCGCCGCGTACTTGCCGTCGCCACGATGGTAGGGGACCAGGTGCCTGGCCTCGGGGCGCAGCGCGTCGTGCACCGCGGAAGGGTAGATCGTAGGCCCGCAAGCGGGCGGCGACGATTTGGCGTGGAACTTCATGTACAGCCCCGCGCGGTCGGAGTTGCCGTAGTTGGGCCGTGCTTCGTGCCATGCGAAGCCATGCATGAGCACCACGTCGCCGCGCTTGAGCTTCGGGTCGACCAACGTGATGGATTCCGGTGCCGGCACGAGCGCCGCGTCGACCGGGTGCACGCGGCCATCCGAGGGCAACACGCGGGTCTTCAGGTGTGAGCCGGGGGAGATGACCAGCGGGCCTGCCGTCTCGGTGTAGTCGACGAAGGGTATGACCGCGAACAGCCACTTGACGTACGAGCCCACGCAGCGCCAGGGCTTGTAGTCGTAGTGTGCACCACTGCCCTTGACGAACGGTTTGTCGTCAAGGCCGGCGCCCGGTGGACGCATGATCGACCAGTACTGGCCGAGGGTCGCGGGCTCGCCGAGCAGCGCCTCCACCGCCTCCATGATGGCCGGATGGGCGAGACTGACGTCCGCGATCTCGGGATGCTCCTCGAGCACACGCGGACCCATGGAATGGATGCCCGGGGCCGGATAGGCGGGACCGGCATGAAAGGTATCGTAGTCGCCGGCGGAGAAGGCGGCCTTGATCGGGCTCGCCAGTTGCTCGAGCTCCTCCTCGGTCAGGACGCCGCGCAGGATGTAGTATCCGTTCGCCTCGAACTCGCTTTGCATGGCTTCGAACTTGCTTTGCATGACTTCGAACTCGCTGTGCAGAGGTTGCTGGAGCGTGAACCGCAGTAGGGCACCCGCTTGCGGATTCCTGCCCTAGCCTACGTCCCGACGCGAGCCGCATGCAACGCAGGCGCGCTTCGTGATCGGGTGGCGAGGTCGAGTGCCGCCGCGCGGGTTCGAACGTGGGACGCGGGGCTCAGGTCTCCTCCTCGGTCGGCGGCGTGGCCATCTTCGGATTCAGGGCCTGCTCGGCCTCGTCCATGGGCTGGGTGGTGAAGCCCTGCAAGCCGGCGGTCAGCTTGGCGTCCCGCGCGATCTCGACCTCCGAGTTCACGTAGGCACACAGCAGCTCGGCCAGTGAGCGCAGCGCGTGCATGTGGATACGCTCGTAGCCATGGCTGGCGTCGACGCCGAAGGTGACCAGCGCGGTGCGCACGTCGGCGCCGGACTCGAGCGCCGAGGCTGCGTCCGAACGATAGTATCGGAACACATCCTTCTGATGACGGATGTCGTGCTCGCGGCACAACGCCGCCAGCTTGCGCACCAGGTGGTAGTCGAACGGGCCGGTCTGGTCGGCCATCGCCAGCGTCACGCCGAACTCGGACGAGTTCTGGCCGGGGGCGGTGGTGCCGTTGTCTACCGCGATCAGCGCCGCGATGTCCGGCACCAGCACCGCCGGCGCGCCGTGTCCCACCTCTTCGGAGATGGTGAACAGCCAGTAGCTGTCGACCGGCGGCATCGTGTCACTCTCGGTGAGGGCCTGAAGCGCGGCCAGCATCACCGCCGCGCCGGCCTTGTTGTCCAGATGCCTGGAGACGATGAAGCCGTTGTCGAGGAACTCGGGTTGCGGGTCGATGGCGATGATGTCGCCGATCTCCACGCCCAGGTGCTCGAGGTCGGCGCGGGAGCGGGCGTAGGCGTCGATACGCATCTCCACGTACGGCCAGCCGATGGGCAGCTCGTCGACCTCCTTGTTGAAGGTGTGACCGGAGGCCTTGAGCGGCAGGATCGTGCCGCGGTAGGTGCCCCTGTCGGTGAACACCGTGGCGCGCGCGCCCTCGGCGAAGCGTGCCGACCAGTGACCGATCGGCACCAGCTCCAGCCGTCCATTGTCCTTCAACGACTTGACCTGCGCGCCCAGGGTATCCAGGTGCGAGACGATGCCACGCGCCGGGCGTTGCGATTCACCCGGGACCAGCGCGCGTACGGCGCCACGGCGGGTCAGCTCGAAGCCCAGACCCAAGGCCTCGAGACGTTCGCAGACGTGGCGGGCAATGGCGTCGGTGTAGCCGGTCGGGCTCGGTATGTCGAGCAGGCCGGACAGGCATCTGCCGAGATAGTCGATATCGATGACGGGAAGCTGCATGTATCTACCTTTGCATGGCCGCCCTGGCTGCCTGTGGTATGGACAGTGGGAACAGCAGGTCCAGGAAACGTTCGGCGACCGGTTGTGGCTCGTGATTGGCCAGGCCCGGGCGCTCGTTGGCCTCGATGAAGTGATAGTCCGGACGGTGTGGGCTCGCGACCATGAGGTCGATGCCGGTGACGGGGATTTCGATGGCCCGCGCGGCGCGCACCGCGGCGTCGATGAGGGTGGGGTGGGTCTCTTCGGTGACGTCGTGGATGGTGCCGCCGGTGTGCAGGTTGGCGGTTTTGCGTACCTCGATCTCCTGACCTTGCGTGAGCACGTCGTTCAGGTCGAAGCCGGCACTCGCTACACAGCGTCTGGTCTCGGCGTCCATCGGGATGCTGGATTCACCGCCGGTCGCGGCGCTGCGTCGCCGGCTCTGGATCTCTATGAGCTGGCGGATGCTCGAGTGGCCGTCACCGACCACGCGCGCCGGACGCCGAATGGCGGCGGCCACCACTCGATAGTCGATCACCAGCAGACGCAGGTCCAATCCCTGGACATGCTCCTCGATCAGCACCCGGTCCGCCATCTGACGCGCGCTCTGGACGGCCTGCTCGACCTCCTGCATGGTCCGCAGGCCGACCGCCACGCCGCGGCC
>JAGRHX010000575.1 GCA_020444775.1 Gammaproteobacteria bacterium | reverse complement strand
GACAACTCCTGGACAAGCCTGCCAGTGACCGGCTCGCGAGCATCGCTCACGCCGCCAGGACCGCCTGCTGAATCAGGCGCATCGGCACCGATGCGTTGCGTCAGGCGCTCCAGCAACGGCAGGCCGTTCCAAAGTGAGAAACCGAACAGCAACACCAGGACACCGCTACGCAACACGAACCGCACGGTCCCTCTCCTGACAGGCTAGGGCCGCGAGGGCACGTGCAGTGCGAAACCGGCCCAGCGCGTGACCTGGTGACCCTCGGCGGTAGTCTGTTCCAGCGGCTTCTCGGACTGCAGCACCAGGGTGTTTGCGCCCCTGGCCGCGGCCTCGTCTCGAAGTCGGTCGAGCAACCGCTCGTCCGAGGTCATGCCGCCCCCACGGGCGATGACCACGCCGAGTCTTTCGAACGGTGGTGGCGGGTGGTCTCGAAGCACCGTCACCTCGCCCTTGAAGGGGGTGACGCGATCGGACATGCCGCCAGCCTGTGGTTCGAATCTGGCCTGACTGCAGCCGGCCAGGACCGCGACCGAAAGCAGGATGGTCCAGCGCAGGCTCGGGCGCGCCGTCGGCGGCAGGTCGCAGCGCGCCGACCGTTGCCGCTGGCGCGGTTTCATGCGCGTACCGTTTCCGGGATGCCGCTGGCCTTGTCGGTCGGTTCGCGGTCACGGCCCTCGATCTCGTCGAGCGCCGCCACGACTGCGTCGAAGGCGAGCATGATGGAGCCGTGTCTGGAGACCAGATCGCGAGCCGGTGTCAGTATCTCGAGCTCTGCCCAGACACCCTGCGGCGGTGGGCCTTCGTCCTTGAGCATGGCGCGCATGCGATCACGCAGCTCGCGGAGCTCGGTGGTCGGCCGTCCGACGATGTGCTTGCCGACAATTGCCGCCGCCGCCGCGCCGAGCGTGCAGGCCCGAACCTTCTGGCCATAATCCTGGATCAGGCCGTCGCGGACGACCAGGTCGACCGTGACCTGGCTGCCGCACAGGGGGCTGACCATCCTGACGCTGGCATCAGGCTGTTCCAGGCGTTGGTTGCGTGGAATGTCGTCGGCAAGACGCAGCACCTGGGCGTAGAGGGCTTGTAGTTCGTTCTCGTTCATCAGCGTGTCGGTTGGAGCCTGTGGTTGCGGGCCGTTTCCGGTTCGGTCGCTCGCGGCGGCACCGGTCCGGCGATGGCCCGGCGTCGAGTCGGTGCATGCGTCGTCAGGTCTGGCTGGGCTACCGTTCCCGGCGCCTGGATCAAGCGACGGGTCCGTCGAGTCTGGCCGCCGCTCGTTCGCGGATGGCTTCAAGCATCGCATGCAGGCCGTTCTTGCGGGTCGGGCTCAGGTGTGAATCAAGCCCGATGGCGGCCACGAAGCGTGGCTCAGTGGCCAGTATCTCCTGAGCGGTGCGTCCATTGTAGACACGTAGTATCAGCGCAATCAGCCCGGAGACGATCGCCGAGTCACTGATTGCCTGGAATTGGATATGGTCGTCGCTGGTCCGGTCGAGCAGCCACACGTTCGATTGACAACCGTGCAGACGGTTGGCTTCTGTCTGTGCCTCGGCCGGAAATGTCGGCAGCTCCCGCCCGAGGTCGATCAGGTATTGATAACGATCGGTCCAGTCGTCGAAGAACGCGAACTCTTCGATCAGCTCGTTCTGGATCTCGTCGGTGCTGCTGGTGGTCGACACTTCGTTCACGGTACTCGCTACAGGCCTTTGGGTGTGATGCTCGGGTGGATGGGCTGCCGGCCAACGCTTGCCGGAGCAGCCGTACGTCGGCGGACCCGAAGCGGTTCCGCGATCGAGACCCGCGGCATGATCGAACGCTCGAGGGGGACCGACTGATGCGGGTCACAGTCCAGATGCGGACCGATTCAACAGATTCAATAGCTTCATGGTAACCGCCCACGGCGAAAATGCAGTCCCCGACCGGCTGGAGAATTCCAGACGGGACGATTCCGGGCGGGGGCCGCATACCGCGACATGGCGTGTCACGGCACCGGCATACCGGGCCATGGCACCAGGCCGTGGAGGATGGTGTAGCGCAGGGGTGGCGTTGCCGTCAGTCGCGGATCTTGTTGCGCAGCTGCGGCAGCGTGCCGGCATCACCGGCGACCATGTAACGGGCTTCACCGTCGCTGGCGGTCACGTTCTCGTAGACGCCTTCCTCGCGCTTCACGAGCTTGGTGAAACCGACATTCTTCAGCTCGGCGGGACCCGCGCTCACGGACACCGCGGGTGCACGAGAGAAGACCCGTTCCACGGGGGCCAGCGGGTCGGTGCTGCCCAAAGGCAGTTGCGCCACGAAGCACACCTCACCCCAGATGGTCAGGCGAATCGAGGCAGGGTGGCTGACTTCGATCGTCCGGTCGTTGGCTGGGCAATAATAGTCGTAGCTTGGCAATCCAGTCTCCCGACGCGACATGCGACCGGACTTCGGCTGTTCCGGGCCGGCACGTCCCGTTCTCACCCCGATTGAAGGCCAGCAGCGCCGTTACCCCAAGGCTACGACGCGGATGGTCGAGTTTTCTGCAACTGCTCTTCGTCTGGCGCTCTTCGTCTGGCGCTCTTTTGTTCTTCGCGTTCTTCTGCTGGCTCGTCCCGATTGATTTCCGGTCGGTTCAGGCGCGCTCATCAGCACGGTCTCTACAGCACGGTTTCATCAGTACCGTCCGCGGGCGAGACCGAATGCCCTTGACCTGGCGTCATTGACGTCGGCCTCGGTTCGATTGGCAAACGAGCTGGTCGCGAAGACTGCATGCATCAAGACGCACCATAATGCAACCCGTTGCACGTAGATCGGGCATGCGTCACACAACGGCAAGAAAGGTCTCGACGGCCGCGCGTGCCGATGAAAATCCGCTCCTGCCCCTCGGGCCGGCGCAACCAGCCGGTCGCACCGCCGGATGCTGACGCTGTATCGACCGGCTGAATTAACAATTGATGGGCCCGATGTGGATTGCGGGCCCTCGGCCCGGGTTCGTTCTCCATAGTCCGTGCTGGAGACTGCTCCTGTCTCGGAGACTGACCTTGGGCAACATCAGTGCCGCTCGGGGACGCCCTGCCGACAGGGGGTCCGGGGCGCCCCGGACCCCCTGTCCAGACACAGTCACGTGCCGCAGTCTCGAGACGCAGACTCGATACGTACTCTCGCGATGGATCGGAGCGTGCCGCCAGCGTACGTCTACCGGGCCGGGTGAGGCCTCGATCTGCTACTGACAGGGCGCTTGATCACCACTGCGGCAAGCGCGCATGACATCAGCATCAGTGCCGGTGGCAAGGGTACCGGAGCCGGTGGCGTGCTCAGCGGCGCGTAGACCCGGATGTCGTCCAGTGCCACCTCGTCGCGTCCGCCGCTCCCGGACAGGTCGTCCGCGCCCCAGCGCAGCAGCAGATCGGTGCCCGGCAGCCAGGCCAGCTCCAGGGCTGCCAGGTCGGTCTGCAGACTGAAGTCCACCGCCTGCCAGTGCGGATCGTCATCGGCGGCCTCCGCGGTATCGTGGACGCCGCCTTCGAGCAGATGCCAGCTCGCGCCATTGTCGAGCGACCAATCGAGCACCCAACGGCTGCTGCGGTCACCCTCGTTGCGTACGCTCAACTCGTAGTCGACACCAAAGCTGCCGAGCGGCTCGAGACCTGTGTATGGCACCCGACGGGTCAGCGAACCCGGCGTGAAGTCCGAACCCGTCGACTGCACACCGACCGCGACGTCGCCGTTGATGTCGAACGCGTAGAGGCCACCGCTGGAGACTCCACCGGTGGCGATGCCGCGTCCGAAGTCGCCACCGCTGACCACGCTGCCAAAGACCGTTGCGCCCTCTGAAAAGCCGTCCACCCGCCAGAGATCTGAATCCAACTCACCCGTCGGAGCGTGGTGCAGGCCGAGTCCCAGATATGCCGAGAAGTCGTCCTCGGCGAGGGTCTGTGGCGCGGAGCTCAGGTCCGCCAGGGCTTGACTGGGAAGCCCGCTGCAGGCCATCGCCGAGACCAGCATCAGGCCGGTCGGCATGCTCGGAAGTGGCTGGCGCGGACGGCCCTCTCGGGCCGGGTGGTGGGGCAAATCGTTGTCGTGTCCTGGTCCGTGGTCGATGTTCCGGCCGTGGACGGCTGGCGCTTGCCGAAGCACGGCTGTACCCGGGCGGATTCGTTCGTGTCCCTTGCTGTGCATGACGGAGTTCCTCTCCTCGATAGTGCAGATGAAATGGCCGACGAGCTGGCGGATGGGTCTGCGGATGTCGTCGGCCCTGCACGCGGTCGCGCGGCCGTTGGCCGCTTCCGGCGAATGGCCGGTGTTCCGGTGCGGGTACAAGATTGAGGATTGGAAGGGATTCGGCCAAGCGGCCCTCGTCCAAGCGCGGGTAGGCCGTGTGTGGCGGCCCGGTCAGCGCAGGCCTACGCGGATATCGTCCGCGTTCGCGAGCGTCGTCGGGCCAGCGTTGGCTGGCCGAACCTGGCAAGTGTCCTTTGGCTGGCACTACACCTGGCCATCGCTCGGCTCAGCGTTGTTTGGAGCGTTCGGCGTGCTCGCGTTCGAATTGCTCCAGCCGGGCTTCGATCCTGGAGGCGTCATAGAAGCTGGTGTTGGGGCGACGGGCGGCCATGCGCAGCTGTGATATGGCCTCGTTCAATTGCCCCAGCGCATAGAAGTGCTCGGCCAGGGCGAGTTGGCTCTCGGCCTTACGACCGAGGTTGTCCAGTGCCTGGGCCTTGAGCTTGAGCATGGCCGCATCGAGATGATTCGAACGATCATGCTCGTCGAGGACCTGCAGGGCACGTTGCGGCTGGCCTGCATCGAGCAGCGCTTCGCTCAGGGCGCTCGCCACCATCCGGTCCTGCGGAGCGAGGATGAAGGCGTCGTCCAGACCGCTGATGGCTTCACGGCTCTTGCCCGCACGCAGACGGGCTCGGGCCACCTCGACGACCAGCGCCAGTGAATCGGGATGCTCGCCACGCAGCTTCTCCAGCGTGCGCTCCGCCTCGGCCAGCTTGCCCATCCGCAATTGCACCAGCGCCCGACCATAGCGAGCGCCCGCCTGCTGCGCACCATGCCCGATGCGCTCCTGCTCGTCGAAGTAGGCGAGCAAGGCCCGATTATCCTCGCCAGGATGCACACGCAGGCGCGCCTTGACGAGATGGAAATCCAGGCTGTTCGCATGCTGGCGGTAGCCGAGCTGCTGTGCCCGACCGCGAGCTTCAGCTATCCGCGCAGTGGTGACCGGGTGCGTGGACAGGAACTCGGGCGGGCTGCGGTAGTAGCGGGCCGCGGTCTGCAGCTTGTCGAAGAAGTCGGCCATGCCCTGCGGATCGAACCCCGCTTGGTCGAGCATGTTGATGCCGACCCGGTCGGCCTCCTGCTCGAAAGAACGGCTGAAGTCGAGCCGACTTTGTGCCTGCACGCCCTGCACCGCCGCCGCCGCGGCACGCCCCGCCTCGGCGTTCTGGGTGCCGACGATCAAGGCCGCCAGCAGACCGGCGATCGCCAGTGGGGTCGTGCGTCCACTGAATTCGATGCCACGTGCGATGTGGCGCTGCGTGACATGCGCGATCTCGTGGGCGAGCACGGAGGCCAGCTCGCTCTCGCTCTCGGCCGCCAGGATCAATCCCGAGTTCAGACCGACGAATCCACCTGGGGCCGCGAACGCGTTGATGGCCTTGGAATCGACGACGAAGAAGTCGAAGGTCTGGTCATTGGCGGCGAACGCGGACGTCAGCCGCCTGCCCAGCTGTTGCACGTATTGAGTGACCAGCGGATCGTCGACCAGGACCACCGAGGCACGCAGCTCGCGCATGAAGGCCTCGCCGATCTCACGCTCGCGGCCTTGATTCACCACCGTTGCCGAGGAGTCGCCGAAATCCGGCAGCTTGATCTGCCCGGTCGCCGAGAGGCTCGTGCAGCCGAGCAACAGCGCCAGCGTGGCAACGAGACGATGCGCGCAAGCCAGCATCGTTCGTGTTGCGCGCCGTGAACGCACGGCCGCGACGATCAGCCGACGTGCGGGCTGTTTGCTTGCCATAGCTGGTTCCATAGACGCGGTCGAACCGGACATCCGCAAAACATAATCCTAACCGCGCCTCGGCTCGCCGGCCGGTCAGGGGGCGATTAAATCGTCGCAACACCGTGCTTCGAGTCGACGCCGTCCGCGATGCCTGGCCGGTGTCTGCCCGACGCTTCGTCCGTATGTGGGGGCGAGGCCCGTGACGCCTGCAATGGCTTGGGCAGAGAGCAAAAAAAAGCCGAAGCGGCGAACCGCTTCGGCTTTTTCGGACGCGGCCGAACGGCTGCTCAGATCACCGGCGCAATCACCAGGCTGACGATCGCCATCACGTTGATGAGGATGTTCATCGACGGCCCCGAGGTGTCCTTGAACGGATCGCCG
>JAGRHX010000574.1 GCA_020444775.1 Gammaproteobacteria bacterium | reverse complement strand
GATCTTGCCCTTGTGCATGAAGACGGCCTCGGTGGAGACGTCCCGGGCGAAGCTCATCTCGTGGGTGACCACGATCATCGTCCGGCCCTCGGCGGCGGGCGACTGCATGACCCGCATCACCTCGCCGACCAGCTCGGGGTCGAGCGCGGAGGTCGGCTCGTCTAGCAACAACAGCTCAGGATCCATCGCCAGCGCACGGGCAATCGCGACCCGCTGACACTGGCCACCCGAAAGCTGCTGGGGGTGGGCGTGTGCCCGGTCCGCGAGCCCTACCCGGTCCAACAGCGCCATCGAGCGCGCCCTGGCCGTGATCCGGTCGCGCCGTAGCACCACGATCTGCGCGCGCATCACATTGTCCAGCACCGATAGATGTGGCCAGACGTTGAACTGCTGGTAGATCATGCCGATCCGCGCTCGCATTCGGTTGAGCTCCACGGTCGGCGATGGCGCGTAGCGACCGTTGCGCGGGCCGGTGTTGCCAATCGGCGCGCCATTCAGCCTGACCGTACCCTGGTCCGGGGTCTCCAGCCAGTTCACACAGCGCAGCAGGGTGCTCTTACCACAGCCACTGGGCCCGATGATGCACAGCACCTGCCCGCGTTCGACCTCGAGGTCCACGCCATTCACGGCGATCGTGGTGCCGAAGCGTTTCATGACGCCGCTCAGCTCGAGCAGCGGCGGTGCCGCTTGATGCAGTTCTGTGGATACTTTCATCGCATGACCTGCTCGTTGATGTTCGCAACCGCGGGGCCCGGCTCGTCGACGACTCCGTTGATTCGCGTGGCACTGCCCGAGCGTCGAGCCCGCACGCTGCGCTCCAGCCGTCGGACGCCGAAGGCAATGGTTTCGTTCAACAACCAGTAGAGCAGTGCGATCATGATGAACACCTCGAATGGCCGGAAGGTCTCTGCCTGCACGCGAAGCGCGGACATGGTCATCTCCTGCACCGTGATCGTCGAGAGGATCGCCGACTCCTTGACCAGCGACAGCGTCTGATTGCACAGCGGTGGCAGCATGATCGGCAGCGCCTGCGGCAGCACGACGTGACGCATGGACTGATAGGCACTCATGCCAATGGCACGGCCGGACTCGGCCTGACCACGCGGCAGGGCCTTGATACCGGCGCGGAAGATCTCGGCGTAGTACACGCTGGAGAACAGCGCCAACGCGAGTATGCCGACGGTGGTGGCATGCAGGCGAACACCATGGAAGGGCAACACGTAGTAGAGCAGGAACACCTGGATCATGAACGGTGTGTTCCGGAACAACTCGACGAACGCGGTCGCGGTCACGCGTAGCACGGTGTTCGGCGCCGAGCGCGCCAGCGCCAGCACAAGGCCGAGAGGCAGACCGATCAAGGTGGCGGCCAGCACTATCCACAGCGTGAGCTTGAAGCCCTCGAGTATGGCGGGTAGGTACTCGATGAAGATCGTGTAGTCCAGTTGCATCAGTCCACCCCGCTCAAGCTTGCCGGGTCTCGAGTCGGCGTTCGAGCAACACCGACAATCTGCTCACCGTGAACAGCATGACGAAGTAGATGAGGAACGCGCCGGTCAGCACCTCCACCGGACGGAAGTTCGACGAGAATATCTGCTGGGACACCCGCATCAGCTCGACCACGGTGATGGTGGCGAGCAGCGGTGTCATCTTCGCCACCAAGGTGAACTCGTTGACCAACGGCGGGATCGACTTGATGAAGAGCTGCGGCAACACCACTCGCAACCAGAGCGCGGTGGTACCGAGCCCCAAGGACCGCGCTGCCTCGTACTGCCCAGCGGGTATCGAGCACAGACCACCACGGAAGATCTCGAGCGTGTAGGCCGCGCTGTTCAAGGTGATGGCGGCGATGCCGGCGGTGACCGGACCGAGATCGATGCCGACAACCGGCAATACGTAGTAGATGAGGAAGATCTGCACCAGCACTGGCGTGCCCCGCACGAAGCTCACGTAGACAGCAAGCAGCAGCTCCAAAGCGCGATTTGGCCAGGCGTTGCGCAGCACGGTCAGTAACGTGGCAAGAACCAGGCTCGCAGCGAAGCTGAACGCGCTGACCTGCAGCGTGACCCAAGCCCCCTCCAGCAGGCGCGGCAGCGCGTCCCATGTGTAGGCGAAGTCGAACTGCATGCCGAACGTTACTCCTGCGTTCGCCTGAACGGCTGACTGCTCAGATGACTGGCCGTCCTCTCACCGGCAACGGCTGTCCGACCTACATCTCGGTCACAGAGCGCCGTCGGGTAGATAGCCGCTGTCGGGGATCTGCATGCGAAAGCCAAACCACTTGTCCTGCAGCTCATCGAGCTTGCCGCTGTCACGCAGCTCGAGGATCTTCGCGCTCAGATAATCGCGCAGGTCTAGATCGTCGGGACGGGTGACCCAGCCCATATACGATTTCTCGCTGATCGGTCCGACCAGCTCGAAGACTCCGGGCTGCTTCTTCACGAGCACGGCGAGATTCGGTAGCGACTGCACCACCGCGTCGATCTCACCGTTGGCCAGCGCCAGATAGGTCTCGGGGTAGGCGGTGAAGAGCTTGAGCTCGGCATATCCGCCCTTGCCCTGCGCCTTCAAACTGGCTTCGAAGTCCTTGGCCGTGCCCTCGCCGGCCGACGCGAGCTGGGTGCCCACCAGCTTGCCACTCAGGTCATCCACCGTGTTGATCGCGCTGTTGCCCTTGCGTTTCATCACCCAGGTCGTGCCCTCGGCAATCGGCACGGTGAAGGCGTAACTCATGGCACGCTTGGGGCGAACGCTGACCGACGTCGCCACGAAGTCGAACTTGCCGGCCAGCACACCCGGCAGAATCCCCTGCCAGGGCAGGTCGAGCTGGTTCAGCTTCACGCCCAGGTCAGCGACGATGTAGTCGAGAATGTCCTTGCCATAGCCGACGATCCTGCCGTTCTCGACGAACTCGAACGGCGGGAAGGCCGCCTCGGTGCCGACCGTGACGATGCCGGTTCGGCGGATCTTCTCGAGTGTGGTCTCCGCCATGCTCGCGTTCGCGCTCAGCGTGAGCACGACGATCGAAGCGATGGCGAGGTAAGCGTGACGCAAGGACGGGCGTGAGTCACGGGTTCCGGTCATGAGTCGTCTCCGCGGGCAACAGGGTCCAAGGGGCTGCAACGCCAGTGCAACGGCGCGTGCAAAGGAGATTGCAAAGCACATGCCACGCACCGGAGGGAACCCACGAAGTACGACATGGCCCGCGGTCGACACCTGTACCGAGCACCGCAGAACGGTCCGCCGCATCGTCTGCCCACGATGCTCGAACGCGGGTCGCGACGCACCACACGGGCCTGTCGGTGCACATCGGACACTCGCCCGATTGGCAGCGTCGCGATACCATCAGTCAGATCGAACGTAGAAGGACTGCCTGGTCCGCGGGCCGGACCGTGATTGCGTTTCACGAAATCCATACGCGGTTCGGCATCAAGCTGGTGCAGGACAGGTCCTCGTATGCACTTTGCTGGCGCCACGTGGCGCCCGTTGAGCCCTGCCCAGACCGGCTCGCGCGCCGAGCTGGATTCAGCGTCGCACGTTTGGACGTTTCATCAATCGAGAGGCATGCACAGATGGCCCGTCGTACCCGCACCGGCAAGGACTCGAACATCGTCTATGGCGACACCGTGACGATCCCGGCACGGCGCGCGCTGGCGTTCGAGGTCAAGAAAGGCAAGCACATCAAGATCATCAACCGACACGGCACCCAGGTTGTCGACTGCTGGGCCTTCAACGCCGACAACACCGCCGAGTTCATGTCCATGGAGCACTGTCGGGTATCGCTGGGCCGCTACCGACCACGGCCTGGCGACGATCTGATCACCAACGCCAGGCGACCGATACTGCGTTTCGTCACCGACACCTCGCCGGGCGTGCACGACACCTTGATGGCGGCCTGTGACCGATACCGCTACGAGTTGCTGGGCTGCACCGAGTACCACCGCAACTGCACCGACAATCTGTGGGAAGCGATGGTGGCCGCCGGCTACAAGCTCAGCGAGACGCCCTGCCCGTTCAATCTCTGGCAGAACACACCGGTTCTCGAGGACGGCAGCATCGAGCAACGACCGACCCTGAGCAGACCCGGTGACCACGTGGTGTTTCGCGCGCACATGGACGTGGTCGTCTGCCTGTCCTGCTGCCCGCAGGACATCGTCCAGATCAACAGCGGCAAGCC
>JAGRHX010000573.1 GCA_020444775.1 Gammaproteobacteria bacterium | reverse complement strand
GGCGCTTTGGCGCTTTGTTTACGCAAGTCATGGCAGAATCATGTCCGCGCACGCTGTGAGTATGGCAAAGAACTGGTTAAGAAAATGTCGCTGAAGCAAGGGACGCAGATGTGGACGAGGACGATCGTGGCCGCACTTGCCGTCGCGCTTGCTCAGGTGTCTGGCGCGCGCGCTCAAGAGAGCGCCGAGGCGAAGGAAACGCAGGCGCTATCCTTCTATGCCGACCCTACGAGCGGCTATGCGATCTTCGGCTTCGATCCGGTAAGCTATTTTCTCGAAGCGCGCGGCAGACTGGGCCGCACCGGGTTGGAAACGACCTACGGCGGCGCTTACTGGCGTTTTGCCAATGAAGGCAATCTTGCCGCTTTCAACGAGAATCCGGCCGTGTTCGCCCCGGCCTTCGGTGGATACGGCGTCGTTGCGATGTCGCGCGGCGTCGCCAGTGCCGGCAATCCGGAACTCTTCGCGATCTTCGAGGGCAAGCTCTATTTCTTCATTACGGAAGGCAACCGCCAGGTCTTCCTTCGCGATCCGCACGGGGTCATCGCCGAGGCTGCAAGGCAGTGGCTGAGCGTGCAGGCAACCGTCCTGCGATAGCCGCAGGTTCCTATTACCCAGCGCCAATCATCTTGCGTCTGGCGCAAAACGAACCCAATCTCCAGGCATCGGATATTCTTTCCGGATCTGGGGGCTTGCGATGTTGAAATGCCTGGTAGCAGCACTGCTGCTGGTCGGCGCCGCCAGCGCGGCCCGCGCCGACTCGGGTACACCAAGCCTCACCAGCTCCGCCGGCGAGGTGGCGAGCACGGCACGCGCGCTGCCCAGCGCATCGACAAGTGCCATACACCAGCGCGGCGACATATTGGCGGTATGTGACATGGCGAGTCGCGCCAGCAGCTCTTCGTCCTCGACGCCGCTTTTCGGTTCGCGCGGATGACCGGGGACGTCCTGACCAGCTGGAACGGCGCAGGTTCGGGACGCCCGGGTGGGTTCTGGCAGCTTGGCATCCGGTTGCCGAGCCCCGTTGGTCGAGCTTGCCTCCTGCGTCACGCCTGGCCTCCTGCCTGTATACCCTGGCGAGCCGCTCGACCGCTTCGACGCATGCGGCGAGCGCTGTGTAGAGGTCAGAGCATAGATGCTGACGGGGCGTGCTGAGCGACGCCTCGGGCGACTCAGCCGCGGGCGTGGCGCGCCATCGGTGTAAGCGCGGACTGACGCGGACACATCAAGCGGCCGACAAGCGCATCGAAGACCACCGATGGGCAGACGACCGATGGTCGGTGATGCACCGCACCACGACCGCGATTTCGACACCGATCACCGGGTTGCCCCGGGGCGATGGTCTGGTGGATGCCGCAGCGCTTGCTTCAGTAGCCTGCTCGAATCGTCACTCGGGTGGCCGTACCGGGTCATTGATGTGCATGGCCCGCGAGGCACGCATGACCAGCGCGTAGCTGACCCGTTCGAAAGGTCTGAAGACCATCACCGTACCCGCTCGCTCGTCGGGCAGTGTTACTTGCGGGGGTGGCTCGAACTCCTGCTTGACGCGGGCGATCTCGCGCGAGATGGGCCGGTCGATTCGATTCACGATCTCGTCCAGGTCTCGGAAGATCTGGCTGAAGCTCTGCTTCTCGGGATCCAGCTCGATACGCGTCTCACGCGGCGGAATGGGCGGGTACCGCTCGATCACCGGGACTATCGCCATCTCGTCGTCGACCGCCTCTCCGCGCTGATAGACATCGAACACGTGCCCGGCCTGGACACCGTCCGCAAGGCCGATGTTCAGGACCACGGTCTGATACTGACCGATCTGGGTCACCCCCTCGACCACCGAGATGATCTCGCCGCTCAGATCCGGCGCCGGCGACGTGGGCATGAAATTGCGGTCGAACTCGTCGTTCATCACCGGATACAGCCGGTCGCCGGCCAGCACCGCCCGGCGGATCTCGGTCAGCAACAGGGTCGCCGGATCGCCGGCGACATCGAGCGCCGCGTTGGCGATGTGCAAGAGCTCGTAGCCGAGCACCTCGCCAGATGCGTTGACGTAGGGTTTGCCCTTTCGATAGACGACGAAGGCGGTGTGCTCGTCAGTGGGAACACTACGCACGTAGATGCGTGTCCCAGGACTGCCGACCAGGTGCTCCTTGCCCACCGAGAGCACATAGGGTGCCTTCTCGTACTGGTCGTCGGTCTCGACTCGGGAACGCTCGAGGAACGGATGGATCCTGTCGATGGGGATGGTCGGTATGGCGCTGGCCAGCGGGCTGGTGCGGACCTGTGGGCTGAGCACCTCGCGGCCACCACGACCGCGCCGTCGCACCTTGATGATGGGTCGCCCGTTTCGATAGGTGAGGCTCACCTCGTCGCCTGGATAGATGAGGTGAGGATTCTTGATCTGTGGGTTCACCTCCCAGACCCGCGGCCAGAGCCACGGATCGCGCAGAAAGCGACCCGAGATGTCCCAAAGGGTGTCACCGCTCTGCACGATATAGCGGCTGGGGTGATCGCTGCGCAGGACCGTCTTGTCCTGAGCCCGGACATCCCATGCCGCGATGCCCCCCGATACCATCAAGGCCAGTCCCAGCGCCAGGACCCCGGTACGGTGGCTGCGACGCTGCAAGAATGCGGTTGCGCGTTTGCGTATCACGGTGTTGCCGATGCCTCGTCGTTGTCTTGACCGGGTTGTATGGACCCGCTCGTCTTGCCCGGGAGCGTCGCGAACGGATGCGCTCGAGCGGCCGATCGCGACGGCTCGACCACGCCGCTTGCAAACCGCATCCGACGCCCAATCTACTCATGAGGCACCAGCTCCAGACCACCTGCCTGGTGGCCGACGCCATATGCCTCGAGGTGTGCCTCGAAGTGTCCGGCCGCGGCCGGAAACCAGCGCCACGGCGGGGACGGTCGAAGTGTCGATGCCACGCGATCGACGACGCGCTGGGCGAGGCGCCGGTTCGGGCCAGGAGTCGCGCCATGAACCGGGCATCCGCACCTGCAGCCGGATTGCCATTCGAAGCGACGCCCAATACTTATAGTGATTACCAAACTATAGGCGATATTGTACTGAAATAACAAACAAATCCCACGCAATCATGCTACCGGCCGGGAAACGACTTGGACCACGACCCGAGGCCGCGGCTATAGTTGCGCATCGTTTCGGCCGACTCGTTCAGGAAGTCGCTGTCCGGGAAGTCGTCCCCGCCGGCGCAGACCATTCAAGCATCCGAAAACCACGACCATGGCAAAGCTCGAGATCCTGCATTTCCCAGACCCGCGATTGCGCAACCAGGCGAAGCCCGTGGAACGGGTCGACGACTCGATAAGAGCGCTGGTCGACGACATGTTCGAGACCATGTACGCCGCACCCGGCATCGGTCTCGCCGCCATTCAGGTCAACGTGCTGAAGCAGGTGATCACCATCGACGTCTCGGAGGACAAGCGCAGCCCGCTGTGTCTCATCAACCCGCGCATTCTCGACCGCGATGGCCTCATACAGAGCGACGAAGGCTGTCTATCGGTGCCCGGCGTGTTCGAGCCGGTACGGCGTGCCGACTTCATCCGGGTGAGCGCCATCGATCGCGACGGCGGCGACTTCGAGATGCAGGCCAGCGGCCTGCTCGCGGTCTGTATCCAGCACGAGATGGATCATCTGGCCGGCAAGCTGTTCGTCGATCACCTGTCCGCGCTGAAGCGCCAGCGGATCCGCAAGAAGCTCGAGAAACAGCAGAAGCTCGCTTCATGAGCGACCCCCGGCGAACCGACGCGGCGCCGGACGGATCCAACCCACCGATGCGGATTGCATTTGCCGGCACCCCGGAATTCGCCGCTCGTGCCCTGGATGCGCTGGTCCAGAGCTCGCACCCCGTGCTCGGCGTCCTCACCCAACCCGACAGACCGGCCGGCCGCGGCCGCAAGTTGACGCCCTCGCCGGTCAAGCAGCGTGCCCTCGCCGCTGGATTGGAGATCCGCCAACCGGACACGCTGCGTGACCCGGCACAGGCCGACTGGCTACGCGCTCTGCGGCTCGATGTGCTGGTGGTCGCGGCCTATGGATTGATCCTGCCGCAGTCCATTCTGGACATCCCGCGCCTGGGCTGTCTGAACATCCATGCCTCGCTGCTGCCACGTTGGCGCGGCGCCGCCCCGATACAGCGCGCCATCGAGGCTGGCGACCGCTGCACCGGGATCAGCATCATGCAGATGGAAGCTGGATTGGACACCGGACCGGTGCTGCTCAGTGAATCACTGGCCATCGACGACAACGACACCGGCGCGAGCCTGCACGATCAACTGGCCACGCTCGGCGCGCGTCTCATCGTCAAGGCCCTGGACGGCCTGCAACGCGGCCAGCTTCAGGCGCGCCCTCAAGACGAGTCGCGCGCGACCTATGCCCACAAGCTGAGCAAGGACGAGGCGCGTATGGATTGGAGCCAGGACGCCGCGTTGCTCGCGCGCCGGATTCGGGCCTTCAACCCCTGGCCGATGGCGTTCACGCTGCTCGACACGGGTAGCGAGGCACCGCTGCGGCTGAGACTGCTGGCGGCCCACGCGCTGCCCGAGCCCGGAGCGATGGACACCACATACACGCTGCAGGCCGGCACGGTGACCGAGGTCGATGCGCAGGGCATCGTGATTGCCTGTGGCCGGGGTCACCTGCGGCTGATCGAGGTGCAGCCGCCCGGACGCAAAGCGATGCCCGCCGCGCAGCTCGCGCGCAACCTGCAACTGGCGCGCGGAGCGCGCTTCTCGTGAGCGATTCCGGACGCTCTTCGAAGACCGCGGGCAAGCATCGAGCGCGGCGTCGTGGCGGCGCGATCACCCGCGCCGGCCAGCGATCCAAATCGAACGGACGGCAGCCGGGGTCGACCGCTCGCAGTGAGTCGGCCACGACTCGGCCCGACGCCCGGGCCCTGGCACTGCGAACCTTGTGCACCGTGATCATCGACGGTCAAAGCCTGTCCACGGCATGGCCGGCGCAACAGTCGCGGCAGACGTCGGGGGCCGATCTGGCCCTGGCGCGCGAGCTGGTCAGCGGCGTGCTACGTCATCTGCTACAGCTCGACGCGTTGGTCACCACGCTGCTCGACCGTCCCCTGAAGACACGCGATCGAGATCTCGGCATCGTGCTCGCCATGGGTCTTTACCAGCTGCGTCATCTACGCGTGCCGGACCATGCCGCGGTCACCGAAACGGTGCAACTGACCGAGACACTCGACAAGTCATGGGCCCGCGGTCTGGTCAACGCGGTGCTGCGTCGATACGTTCGTGAGCATGCGCAACAGCGTGATTCGCTGCCGGCATCGCTCGTCGACGATCCGGTGGTCAGGCATGCGCATCCGGCCTGGCTGATCGACGCCATCAGCGAGGCCTGGCCGGGCCTGGCGGAGCAGGTCCTGAGTCAGAACAACGAGCGCGCGCCGATGACCCTGCGCGTCAACCGCAGACGAGTGACGCGTGACGACTACCTGGCGCGACTCGCTGCCGCCGGCATCGATGCGCGGCCGTCGGCCCTGGACGAGCTTCGCGCCGGCATCCATCTGCTCGCTCCCGTCGCGGTCCAGGCGTTGCCAGGATTCGAGGCGGGCGAGGTCTCGGTGCAAGATGGCGCCGCGCAGCTGGCTGCCGGCCTGCTCGAGGCCCGCCCCGGTATGCGGATCCTCGACCAGTGCGCCGCACCGGGTGGCAAGTGCGCGCATCTGCTGGAGTCGCTGGACGATGCGGCCGAGATGCTGGCCCTGGACCACGATACCGCGCGTCTCGCTCGGGTACGGCAGACGCTGGCGAGGCTCTCTCTGACGGCCCGCACCGTGCGGGCGGATGCCGGCAATCCGGCCGAGTGGTGGGACGGCGTGCCCTTCGATCGGGTGCTGCTCGACGCACCGTGCAGCGGTACTGGCGTGATCCGCCGGCATCCCGACATCAAGCTGCACCGTCGCGCCGCCGATCTGCCCGGCCTGTTGCGAACCCAGCGAGCGCTGCTGGAAGCGGCCTGGAACGTGCTGGCCCGAGGGGGCCTGCTGCTGTACGCTACCTGCTCCGTGCTGCCCGCGGAGAACGATGTCTTGATTCGAGACTTCGTAGCCCGGCACTCGGACGCCCGTGTCCGACCGATTGATGCATCCTGGGGCCGACCGACCGGTCACGGCCGCCAGATCCTTCCCGGCGAGCACGACATGGACGGTTTTTTCTACGCACGGCTGTTCAAGACCGACCCAACGCCCGACGACGACTGCTGAGCGCGTCAGCGGCGACCCCGACCCGTGAGCGTGCACCGTCACGTAGCGGGCCAGGGCACCGACGGTCCTGTTCGCAGCCGACACCAGTCATCCGCCTGCGCCTCGATAGACGAGAACACGGACCAGAACGCTCACAGCCAGGTCGACCAGATGCCAAGCATGTCCGGTACACGAGCTCGACCGGTGCCCGCCGGGGCCTGCCGGGCACCCGCTGCCGGGTTCCCCACGAGCCGGACCTGGCTGCTGATGTTGCTGGTCACGCTTTGCTTGCCGCTTGCGCCGGCGAAGGTGGCTGCCCAGTTGCCGCATAGCACCGCCGAGGAAGCACGCGGTTTCGAGGTGCTCGACGCTTCGGTCCGGCTCCAGGATGGCATCTACGTGCTCGACGCGGATGTGCTGTTCCGGCTCAGCGCATCGGCACGTGAAGCCTTGAGCAGCGGGGTGCCGCTGAACCTGTACGTGGATGTGAGGGTCATGCGCTCGCGCTTCGTGCTGGATAAAGAGGTGTTCCGCACCAGCGTGATCCTGCGCGTCGAGACCCATCCCTTGAGCCAGCAGCTGGTGGTGACCGACTCACGCTCGGGCAGCTCCGAGACCTATGCCAGCTACGGCGCCATGCTCGAGGGCATCCGTCACGTGCGGGGTATCCGCCTGCTGGCGCCGAACGCGTTGGCCGAGGGTGAATCACACTATGCGATGGTGCGCGCCAGCCTGGATATCGAAGCGCTACCACTACCGTTGCGGCCATTGGCCTGGATCAGTCCGGATTGGGCCCACACCAGCGACTGGACCGAGGTGCCGCTTTGACCCGGCAACGCCTGCTCGCACGCATTGCCAGCGGCAGCCTGCCGATCATCGCGACCGCAGGCTTGCTGCTGGTGCTGCTGATCCTGATGGGCGAGGCCGCGCACGGCTCGGAACGTTTCGACGAGCTGTATTCGCTGCTGCTGATCCTCAACGCCCTGGGTCTTGCGACCCTGATCGGTCTGATCGGCTGGAATCTGTACGACCTGCTCAAGCAACGTCGCCACGCGCAGCCGGGCGCCCGGTTGACGCTGCGTCTGCTGGTGTTGTTCGCGGTCCTGTCCGTGACCCCGGTCCTGGTGGTGTACTACTTCTCGCTGCAGTTCCTCAACGACAGCATCGACAGCTGGTTCGATGTGCGCATCGAGAAGGCCCTGGACGACGCCCTCGAGCTGAGCCGCACCGCGCTCGGCGAGCGAATGCGTGAACGTCTCAACCAGACCGAGCGGATGGCACTGGAGCTCGACGGCAGCAACATCGGCAACGTCGCCGCCACGCTGGACGACGCACGCCGACTGAGCGGCGCATTCGAGCTGGCGCTGGTCGACCTGAACGGTCGGGTGATCGCTTCGAGCAACATCAATCCAGCGGCCGTGGTGCCGAGCAGGCCGAGCGACAACATACTCTTCCAGGTCGGCCAGACCGGCAGCTACATCAACCTCGAGCCGATCCAGGGTTCGGGCCTGTTCATCCGCGTCGCCATCCTGCTGCGCCGTGACCTGGGCGGCAGCCTCGCACTGGTCCTGCATGCCTTGTATCCGGTTACCGAGAGTCTGGGCGCTCTGGCCGACTCGGTGCAGGACGGTTACGCCGACTATCGGGAGCTGGCCTATCTGCGCAAGCCCTTGAAGCTGAGCTTCATCCTGACCCTGTCCATCGTCCTGCTGCTGAGCCTGTTCACGGCGGTCTGGGCGGCTTTCCACTCGGCCCGTCGGGTGGTCGCGCCGTTGCGTCACCTCGCCCAGGGCACGCACGCGGTGGCTCGCGGGGAACTCGAGACCCATCTGCCGCAGTCGACCAGCGACGAGATCGGATTCCTGGTCGAGTCATTCAACGACATGACCGCGGCGCTGCGTCGCGCCCATGACGAGACGCGCCGTTCGCAGGCCCAGCTCGAAGCGCAAAGACGTTATCTGGAGACCGTGTTGGCGACGCTCTCCACCGGCGTCATCACGGTCGATCACGACGACGCCATCGTCACCTGCAACGACGCCGCCACCACCATTCTCGGTGTCGAGGCCGAAGCGCTGATCGGCCGACACATGGACCAGACGGTGGTCGTGCTGCCGAACCTGGCACCGTTGTTCGACGCCATGCAGGGTCGTCACGGACAGACGACCGAGACCGGGCCGGGTCAGGAAGTGAGCAACGAGCGTTTCCCGGGGATGGGTCGACACCACACCCAGGATCGTGCCCACTGGCGACAACAGATCGGCATCAACGCCCAGGGCAAGCGTAAGATCATCATCGCCAGCGGCGCGCGTCTGAGCGGCACGGTGCTACCGACTTCCGCCGCCGACGCCCCACAGGCAACGGAGCGCGTCGGCCCCGGTGGGCCGCTGCCCGATCCCACGCAGGACGTGGCCGCGCCAAGCGGCGGTCAGGTGGTGGTGTTCGACGACGTCACGACGCTGGTCGAAGCGCAACGCGACGCCGCCTGGAGTGAGGTGGCCCGACGTCTCGCTCACGAGATCAAGAATCCGCTGACACCGATCCAACTCTCAGCCGAACGTCTTCGTCACAAGTACCTGGACATGATGACCGGCAAGGACCGCGAGACCATGGATCGTCTGACCCGCACCATCGTCCAGCAGGTCGACGGACTCAAGGGTATGGTGAATGCGTTCTCCGAATATGCCCGCATGCCTACG
Source organism: Gammaproteobacteria bacterium (assembly GCA_020444775.1). The sequence continues at coordinate 827 of JAGRHX010000573.1, read as the reverse complement.
CTGGAATCTGCGCCGCTGCGGCTGAACGATCTGGTCAAGGACGTGGCCGAGCTTTATCAGGCCGATAGCGGCAATCAGGTGCTGCGACTGGAGCTGCAACACGGCATGCCGGCCCTGGTGGGCGACAGTGGACGCATCCGCCAGGTCTTGCACAACCTCATCAAGAACGCTCGCGAGGCCAGCGCCGACAACGGCACGGAGATCGCCCACATCACCGTGCGCACCACCCTCATCAGCGGCTCCGAGCAGGATCCCGGACGACGCTGGATCGAGCTCAGCGTCGAGGATCAGGGACGGGGCTTCGACGACGATATCGTCGAGCGCGTCTTCGAGCCCTACGTGACCACCAAGTCGAAGGGAACGGGGCTGGGACTTGCGATCGTCAAGAAGATCATGGAGGAGCACGGCGGCCTGGTGCAGGCCCAGAATCTGCCGACCGGTGGTGCTCGGGTAATTGCCCGCTTCCCGGTCGCGGAGCTCGCCACCGCCGGTTTGGTGCACAGTGCCGAGGACAGCGTGCACGGTCGATCCGAGACACGAATCACGCCCGCGGAAAGTCACGACGCACCTGATGCCCAAGACGGCAAGAGCCGTGTCGACGCGAGCCGACCGGTGCACGACACGATTTCATCAACTCGCTGAATCCCTACAGCCATGAGTGAACCGCGAATCCTGGTGGTTGACGACGAACCGGACATACGCACGCTCGTGCAGGAAATCCTGCAGGACGAAGGCTACGAGGTGACGACCGCCGAGAACGCCATGCAGGCGCGTGAGCTGCGCAGCGATCTCAATCCGGATCTGATCCTGCTCGACATCTGGATGCC